>NZ_JACJEN010000017.1:0-110870 GCF_014164075.1 Pseudoalteromonas sp. SG45-3
GCTTTAGCGTCTCAAGGGATGCGAATAATACACCCTTTATTTTTCGAGTCAACACTTTGTTTTAAACTTTCTTTTGGAAGATTTAAAACCGAAGTTTTATTTAACTCTGTGAGTAGTTCGTGCCTTGCTATGCTTCAGCGTTTCCCGTCTCAGTGGGGTCGCATTATAGGGAGAACAGATTTTTACGCAAGCGTTTTATTGACAAAACTTTAAATAAATCACTGTTCGCTGAGAATTTGAGCTAAACGCATTAAAAACACAACATAACTAGCACTTTATTAACATTTAACGCCTATTAAAGTGTTTGTTATGGCCTGCGCTATCAAAAAATACTGTCTACAGACCAGCTATTAAGTCATTTATCTAAAAGCTATAGTTAAAGCCCGCGTAAAAACGACGACCTGAGTAGCTAGTATTGAGTAATCGCGCATCGGTGTCATTTCCTAAACGCGTTACTGATTCAGATTTAGTTAAATTAATAACCGCTGCGGTAAAGCTAAGCCCGTCGTATAAATTTACGGATGCATTTACATCGAGTTGCTCGTAAGGGTCTTGGTATACATTTAATCCGCTATTTAAACCCAGTACTGTTTCGCCGCGCTTATTATAAGAAGCACGTACATTAAAATAATCTCCTTCATAATAAACAGAGGTGTTGTACTGATACTTTGCACTACCTATTAAGGCCGACTGACCAAATTCTTCACCATTAATTGTTACATCTGCTTTATTGGTTTTGTTATAGGTGTAATTTGCGTAAAAGCCAAAACCACTATCAAAGGCATGCTGAATAAATACTTCCGCGCCTTTTGATACTGCATCGGTGCCATTACCTACAGTGCTGTAAGGGGCTATATTAATAGTCCCTGCATCCACTATATTATTTTTACCAGCAAAGTTTTGCTCTACGTCGATCACCAGTGGCACAACAAAGTTATCTACTTTTTTATGAAAAAGTGCCAACCCAACAGCAGAACCTTCGCCATAATAATACTCAATAGATAAATCAGCTTGAACTGATTCAAATGGTTTCAAGTTTTTATTTCCGCCACTACCGCTAAAACCAGGAAGCTCGTTAAATGCGGCTCTATCTTCTGCCCATTCACCTGATACATAGGTAATGCGCTGCTGCGCACCTAAATCACTATAGTCAGAACGAGATATTACTTTAGCTATTGCCCCACGAATAACTAAATCGTCGGTTGCATCCCACGCTATATTAAAGCTTGGCAAAACCTGAGTGTCTTTGTTTTGCTGAGTGACTAATTGATAGTCTTCTACAAAACGAGCGTCACCTGTTACTGGCTCACCTGTTTCATCATTTGTGTGATCTAATTGGTAGGTATATAAGTCAGTAGATGAAGTAAGTGTTTTTGTTTGCACAACACGCACACCCAAATTACCTCTGACTTCACTAAATTCAAAATCACCTTGTATATAAAAAGCCGATATTTTTTCTTCTATATCGTAAACAAAATTATCTTCAATGCGCGTATAAGGTACATAACTAGCAGTGACCATATCGCGGTATTTATTCCAGTCGATACTTGGCATTTGGTTTATATCAAAACCACCTGCAATATTATTCTCACTAGTAAATACATTTTGAGCTAATGGCATTCCACCATTCCATTGGTAGCTATCAAAACGGGTAATACCTTGTTCACTTGCTTCCCCTGCAGCAATATCAAAATTTGGATCTAAAAAGAAGGTGTTGCCGGTTTCACGGTGAAGAATTGAGTTGCGGTACTTAACACCGGTTCTAATTGTTTTTAAAAAGCCCCAATCTACATAAAAATCCACATCAGCTTGGTAGTAATCTTCTTCTAGCTCACTGCGTACAAAGCTTGAGTTTGAAGAGCCCGCATCACGACCGCCTCCAACTCCATTTTGTAAATTAACTAATGTATTAGGGTCGATATTAAGTGACACATTATTTTGATTGAGCGACCAGCCAGCCGTTTGAGCTGCGTTTTGAATAGTGGCTGCGTTTTCGCCCGCGTTAGAACTTTTATACGCCGCTTCCCAGCTTTCTTCTGGGCCGCCCTCTGATTGTGTATTACCAATTACAAAGCGCGCTTTAAAATTATCACCTTCATAGGTTAAATTAAAATCAAAGGTATCGGAGGTAGATTCCTCACGTACGTAGCTGCCACGCATCCACGGAAATTGCATATCATTTTCGACACCACTTGCCATTGCATCGTATTGCATACCAGTAACAATAGTGCCCGACTCATCAAGATTTACATCCGTCAAAAAATCAGGATTTAAAGACCACTCTGGTATATCAATCACAGATTCTGTTCTGTCTTGCCCAAGTGTAAAACCAAAATAATTAAAGCCAAGCTCTAAACGATTTGTTGGTCGCCACTGGGAACTAAATTGAATCCCTTCGCGCTCACGTTTTTCGTTAAGAACAGAACCTCGAACAACTTGCGGAAACCAAACGCCATCGTAACTGTTGCCGTTTGCATCATTAATAGTATCCCAACCGTTATTGTTATCAACTGTATTACCATGTATATCTGTTGCTTGCCCAGTGCCAGTATAGCGCCATACATTAGCATCAGTACCGCCCGAAAGCGTTCTGTTTGTCCGTTCCTGATAGGTATAGCCAACTAATACACCAAAGTTTTCGTTGTCATTTTTCCATGAATATAAACCCGTAAACTGCGGTTCGTACTCTTTTGTAACATCAGCGTAAGTACTCTCTACATTAAATACACCTGAGTTTGCATCCATACTCAGAGGTTTTCGGCTATGCATTAATACAGTACCACCAACCCCACCTTCATCTAAGCGTGCTTCTGGCGATTTATAAACCTCTACGCTTTCAATCATTGAAGACGGTAACAAAGCATAATCAAACGAACGCGAAGGCTCCCCCGGGGAAGACGCAATAAAATTACCATTAAGTTGTGTAAAGGTAAGTTCTGACGATAAACCACGAATACTAACCGATGAACCTTCCCCGCCGTCACGCTCAATTACCACACCGGGTACACGCTGAAGTGAGTCTGCAACGTTTTTATCAGGGAACTTTCCAATGTCTTCCGCGGTAATGGCATCAACTACAGATCCCGACATACGTTTTACATCTAAGTTTTCGGCCATACTTGAACGGATACCACGTACTTCTATTACTTCCATACCTTTTGCGTGCTGCGGGTTTTCTTGCGCTGCAAAAGCACACGTAGAACCCAAAGCAGAAAAAATTGATATATAAAGTGACGACTTACAAAACGTTGAAAAAGGGAAAGGGTATATGCTTGCTACTATCATGTGAGAGGCTGTTCCATTTAAATCTGCTTATATAAAACCTAAAGCGAGAAGTTAGTCCTTTTACGTAAATTATTTACGAAATGGCAAAAATTGTTCCCAATTCTACACAGCCAAACTTAACCGTTTGTTAATCATCAATATTAAAACTAAATAAACGTCTCATATAACTGTATTAATACCTATTGAATGAAACTTAAAATCCAACCCACACTTCAAAACCACTCTCAATTAACAAACTAAGAGCGGCTTTGTGGTATTTAATAGCTTAATGAATAATTACAATGCATAAATCATCATAAAGTGTATACAAAAATACGAAGGGGATAATTTGATGTGGTAGTCAGCAGTTTATACTTTAAAAAGCAAAACTGCCGGATGATATTTGAAAGAAGTAATAATTGCTAAATAGCGCTTGGTTAATCAAGCGTAGCAATAACCTCTGAAAGCTCGAGTAATGTCGGCTTTCCACCATAATAATTTGTATCTATATGATAACTATCACCAACCCAAAAAGGCGCTTTAGTTGAGTTATGTCCATGTATTGAAAAGTCGACTCCATGACTTTTAACTACCTTATTTTGTTTAACTACTTCGCGATCCCACAACAAAGATTGCACGATTAGCGATTTATCATCAGGGTAATTTTCCCAATCCCACGATTGTGCAAATGTATGAGACAACCCTATTGTATAACCACGATACTCTAGTACTATTGAAAGCGGTTTAGTTAGTAACTCATCGCACATAACACTGAGCTTTTCACTCGATACCGACTTGTGCCAATTGCCACCATTGTCAGTCCATAATTTAAAAGCCGCTATATCATTACTTAATAATGATTCCAACATTAAATGCTCATGATTACCTAATATCATACATGCCCTAATGGCTTGTAAGTATGTAAATAAGTCATATGTTTTATCCCCGCGATCAACAAAATCGCCTAGGCAAAACAAAGTATCTCTTTCAGGATTAAAATTTACGTTATTAAGTGCGTTTTTTAAGGCCGGTAAATCACCATCAAGATCGCCAATTACAAATACTCGGCACTCATCATTAATAAATATGGCTTGTTTTGAAGATACAGCCTGAATAGCGTTAATACCTATACCCAAAATAGACTCCTATAGAATGCAATCTAAAACTTAGATTAATACTTGAGTTTATAAAGCCTTAAGGTAACACAATATAGTTGATAATTAATGAAGGTAATAAGATTTGATTGAAACTAAAAATGCATGACAGAGGACCTTAGCTACAACCTAAATAATTAATGTAAGTAGTGTTTTTAGCCTAAATTAAAAGCTGCTTAGCAAAATACCTAAACAAGTTACAAGTTAGTTAACAGCACAAATTTTTCTGCTAGTTCGTCCAAAGTTTCACGCTTATTCGGATCGGGCTTTATGCAGTCAATAGGGCAAACACTTACGCAAGTAGGTTTATCATAATGCCCTACACACTCTGTACATTTGTTTGCATCTATTTGGTATATTTTAGCGCCCATATAAATAGCCTCATTAGGGCATTCTGGGTCACACATGTCGCAGTTAATGCACTTGTTATTTATGAGTAGAGCCATTTTTAAGCCTTTTAAATTAATATCATTATAAAACAAAAAGATAAGTAAAAACAAAGGTGTGTAAAGGCTAACTTTTGTGCAGTTCTAGTTTAATAAAAAACCGCTATTTTTCATTAAATCGTAACACAAATTAGTAACACAAATTTTTATTTTTGGGTGTAAATTACAGCCGCGAATTATGCCAATCTTTCTCTGTTGCTTTGTTGATCTTAATCAATAAAAATCGCCGCAAGGCCTTTATTTATATAGGTTTAATCAAAGTGAAAAAATCACTGTCAACGCTTACCAAAGCTCAATACACGAAAGCGAAACTAGAATGGAAGCAACTTAAATCGCCATTTTCTATGCAGCACATAAATCGCTGTGTTATTTTGGCCTCTCAAATCATCTTTTTCGAGGAAAAAGAAAAATCAAAACAAGAGGTTAAGAAGCAAGATACGAAGCGATTATCGAAATATGAGGCACAACACAATCTTCGTCTTATATTTACCCAATCTGGAACAGTCTCTTTTTACTCAGCATTCCCTAAATCATCTGGTATAGCGAATACTAAATTAGGAGAAGCACCTGAATTAACAATAGCAAAAGCACGTAAGCTTACTGAGCAAATGAAATATGGTATTTTAAATAATCATAATATTAAAACTGTGTTTGATGCTTATGAACAAAGCTTAATAGAGCGCCATAACACTGCACCTACCAAATTTGCAGCTTCATCGCTCAGAACATATCAATGCAGAATAAAAAAGCTCAGGCATCATTTCCCACTTAAGCGTGCGTTCCAGTCTCTTTCAGCTGGAGAGTTAGAAAAGATTGTAGATTTAATTATCCAGACAGAGTCCAATAACCAGGCAATCGAGCTTTTTGCACAGATTAGAAGAGTATGGCGATTTGCTAAGAACAAATTTAACTCAGGTAAAAACCCAGCAGCTGATATCGATGACTTTTACGTATCTGACCGCGTAGAAAGCCCTAGACCTTGCCAAGTTTATACTGACTTAGATTCGATAGCTGAATTATGGATAAACCTCGCATCAACCCCTAATGTGCATCAGAAAAATGCTGCTCGATTTATGATATTAACAGGCATACGCCCTATCAACATTCCACAAATGAAGTGGGAGTGGCTCAATAGTATCGATTTCCCAACCTTAATTACCTTTCCGGCATCTGTTGTTGGGGTTCGTGGAGAAATGAAAAATCAAAAAGAATATAAGCTACCCTTAACCAAAGCCATGCGCGCCATTATTTTAGAGCAAAGAGCCTGGATGGAAAATGCGCTCCCTAACTGTAACCCTGATCACATATTTCTTCAGCCTCGCGATCTTAACAAACCATTTGCTAAAAGGTCGTTGGACAAAATCATCAAAGATTACTCCCCTGTTGATGCAGTAAAAGGAGATAAAAGAAATATTGTAATGAAAGGATCTGCAGGTGCATTTTGCACAATGTGCCGAAGCTTTTTTAAATCCAACGCAAAAGCGATTATGGTTGCCAATGGCTATCATTTTAAACACGCAGAGGAACTCACCAGACTCGCGCTTCATCACCTCAGAAAAGAGGACGATCCAAACGGCTTAAACTATGATAAATCTGAAGAGCTATTTGGCACTTCAACAAAGCTAAAATTTAATGTATTCAAAATTCATGAAGCAAGTATTTTAAAAAGAGCCAAGGAACTCGAAAACCAACAACTCAAACTTACGGGTATGCAAAGTAAACAAGCTAAGAACCTAGAAGAAAATAACCAAAAGAAAGCCCTGAGAGATAGAATTAAAGCTCACTTAGTTCACAAAGGCAGTTATGTAAACTTCATTAATCAGCCACTTGGTGATACGGGTAGAGTAGCAAAAGATTTGATCTTAACAGCAGAGGGAAGAGCTGTCGTTGAGAGATATTTAAATGACCAGAGGCCAAAGCAAAAAATAATTAAAAAAAGTTTAATTTCGACTTACCAAAGTTTTTGTAAAAAAAATTAATTTCATATCATTGCCTTATTAGAGCGATACCTCATCAGTTATTTGATGATTTTAACTTTTTAAGGCTTATGTATTAATGGCAACATCAGTATTAAATTCAATAAAACCATGTGAGGTCACGATTAAAAGTCGTGACCTTTGCATGGCTGAATTTAATGCGAATAAGCCACCGTATAATGACGAGTCAATTGAAGAGCTAGCCAGTCTTGCGACTATTATATTGGCGCAGGATAAAGGAAGGAGGCTTTCAAAGTATCAGCTTAAAGATCAAATAAGAATTGTATTCCAGCATGATGGCATTATTAAATTTTTTACTCATTTTAAAAAAGAACATGGCATAAAAAATATCAAGATTGGTGATTCTAATGTTATGAGTTTTTCGGCAGCGAAATTAAGAGCGACCGAAATATACAAAAAGAACACCTCTGATTACACATTCGAATTTGTAGTGAGTAAACAAATAGAAAACTTACAGTCAATTAATAAGCATAGCCCTAGCAAGTTAGCTGAAACCACAGTAACAACATACACCTCTTACCTTAATGCAATTCAAAATGCCTTTGGTAAAAATACGTTATTTCAAACTATTACGCCTGAGATAATAGAAGCAACGCTTGACCAACTACTAACAGAGAAAAGTGGTCCGCATGTGGCTAAGCTATTCGAGCAAATGAAAAAGCTGTGGGTGTTCGCAAAAAATAAATATAATAACGGCACTAATCCATTCCTAGAGGTAGACAATAATTATATATCTTCTCGAACGGCGAAGCCTATTCCTTGTAAGGCATATACTGATATATCTCTAATTTCTCAGCTATACATAAACCTAAAAACAGCTAAAAATAATACATTAATAAATGCGGTACTACTGATGATGTTTACTGGGCTAAGGCCTATAAATATTTGCAACTTGCGCCTATCGTATATAGATGATTTAGATAATCCTAAATTTTTAACGTTTCCTGAAACAACTCATACTGCTCGCGGAGCAATGAAAAACCAAAAAGAGTTTAAAATACAACTCACATCCGAGATGAAAAAAGCAATACAGCAAGAGTTAAAATTAAACCCAGACATAAACCGCACCTACTTATTTTGCAAGGTTAAAGACAACTCAAAACCCATTAGTAAAGAGAGTTTAAACCGAACTCTTAAATATCATGCACCAAAAAACATGGTGGCGGCCCCGCGAGATAACATAAATATAAAAGGCTCAGCCGGAGCATTTCCAACACTACTTCGCAGCTTCTTAAAATCACATATGAAAGAAGTGCTAACTAAAAAAATTGGGTCATCAACAATTGCTGAGATTGAGTCTAAAAAAATGCTTCATCACTCTGTTTCAGAGCACGATCCGATGAGTAAACATTATGACCACTCGAATAAAATATATAACACTGATATTAAAGCACTTTATAAAAACTTTTCCCTATTTGAGAAGGAGATCCTTAACGAAGTTAAAAAGCAAAATAAGTTAACAAAGAAAACGGCTAAAAAATCATTTTTAAAGTTTGATTATTCAAATAAATTTATCGTCAAAGTCAAAAGCACAGTAAGTGCTTATTCCACTTTCTGGAGTAATATAACCCAGCAAGCCCAAAAGCTTAAGAAGGGTCGCCCTTTAAAAATACTAGAGTAGCATTTACATATAGCTATACAGTTTTGTATTTACTTACAAAACCTATAAAGAGCTTTTACTCGGTGGTGCAGATTGGTTACGTATAAAAGCGGGGATATCAAAAATATCAGATGGTTTTGGCTTAGTAGCGACTACTTTAGAACTTGACTCACTTTTAGTGTCATCGAGTATCATTTTGGTACTAGCACCCGTAGCTATAATGAGTAGCTCATAATTGGTCGCTAAGCTTTCTATTTTTGACACACCACAAATAACCAAAGCATTTGGACTTACCTGCTGACGCACTGTATCGGTAATGAGGTTGTAACTGCCTAGTGAAATTTCTTCCTTACAATTTACTTGTATTATCACACCAGTACTTGATGACATATCAACCTGATTAACAAGCGGATTATTAAGTGCACTATCAAGCGCAGCAGTTAACTCGCTTTCTTCATCACATTTACCAACACCCAGTACAGCATCACCTTGGCAATCCATAATTTTAGCAAAATCGTTTAAATCCACGTTTATTAAGCCTTGAAAGCAAAGCATATCGATTAATGATTTTATGAGTGAGTGGAGTATTTGGTTTGAGTGTTTAAACGCATCAAATAAACCGATATCGTTACCAAGGACTTCTATTAGTTGGTCGTTAGGGAGCGTAATAACCGCATTAGCATGCTCTTTAAGCTCATTTAAACCGGCTTGAGCTATATTGCTTCTAAACTGCCCTTCACTACTAAATGGCAATGTAGCAACAAATATAATGGGCTTACCTTGCTCACTAGCAAGTTGTGCAATGTAAGGGCTAGCGCCAGTCCCAGTTCCACCACCCAAGCCTGTTGCACACAGAATTATATCGCAGCCATTAATAAGCGTTAAAAGCTGCTCTTTACTCTCTTCTGCCGCTTGCAGTCCAACTTTGGGATCGGCCCCTGCACCATACCCATGAGTGAGCTCTGCACCTATTAGTACTGCTTCATCACTTTGCGTATGCTCAAGTACCACTTTGTCGGTATTAACACTGTACAAGTGCGCCTGCTCAGACTCGCGTTGTTCAAAAATACTATTCAGCGTATTACAGCCACACCCACCAATACCAAATACACCGATTGATAAACCATCATTTTGTTGAATTAATTGAAACATAACCACTCCTTAACTTTTAAAGGAGCATAACAAATAGGTGCGTCAATTTTTGACGCACCTAAACTAGTTGGAGTTATTTATAAATGTTAGCAGCCGCTTTAAGCTTTGTGGTAATTCTTTTCCTAATGCGCTCAGGTTGTATGACTTCAAGCCAGTGAGCACATTTAAATAGCTCATCGGTTAGTTGTTCAGTATCAATAGCCTGGTAGGTAAGTAATACGTTTTTATCGTCAATCTGTTGCTTGTCAGTCAGCTCACCAAGTTCAATAAAGCCTTGATTAACCGCCGAGTGCTTGGGTACTTTTACAATTAACTCAATCGCTTCTTGCGACATGCCTTTGTTAATCGCACTACGTAACGACTCTAACTGCTCAGTGCTTGGTTCACGTCGTGTATTTTGCAGAATATGTACATTACGAATGCGGTAAACCGGCATTTGGTAACACTTTTCGTGAAGTTCTCCCACCATGAACTGCGCCATTAATATCCCACCTTGCTCAACTAAGTTATAAAAACTCAATTCAGCAAACTTAAGCCAATGTGCCTCATCGTAAAGCACCCTATAAAGCTCGGCACTCACTGCTCGTTTATGTTTAATCGCATGCTCAATTTGCGCAATTAGCTGAGTATCAATATTCACTTTTAAGGATGGTTTAGGCAGGGTTGAAAGCCAATTAGGTACACGGCCAGTAAAACGCTTAAGCGCCTGCTCTGCTTTAGTATGTACCGACTGTTTAACATCACTCGGTACAGATTGCGGTAGTAACTGCTCCAACAACAAATAATGCTCAGCGACTTCACTGCTCATTATTTTTAAGTTACCACCCCGCCACTGCGAATTAATAGACCATCCATACGGTTTACTCCGCATGTCTTTTTCAAGACCGAAGCAACCCTGCTCGTAAAGTAATTGAAGATCGCGCTGCAGCATACGGGTTGAAATTTCAAAGCCGCGATCTACAAGCTTGACTCTCAAGTCGCAAACTGAAGTACGCTGTGGCGCCAGCGGAATACAATCCAAAATTAAGTTATAGCGTTGAATTAACATTATCTCAAAAGCCTCACCCCACATTTGATTTAAAATATAACAGGGTTTAGTTGCCACTTGTGGGGATCATACGAAACATTTTCAACAGCACTTCAACTACATCATAATATTTATGACAGAATAGAATTTTGATTTACTATCATCTAACCTGTAATTAAAGGTGGCAGCAAAGATAAATGCATTATTCACAAAAACGGCCATAATTATTTCCAGCTAACTTAAACACATTATTTTTTCTTTGTTTGGAAGTTTTTCAAAGTCAAAATCATATCTATTGAATTATCATAATTTAATCTGCATTAGGTATCGACCATAATCTTCAAACTTATATGAGAAGTCAGGCTCTGATAATTTAGCTGGTTTTATCACTAATACACTAGTCCCATCTGGTTGACGGTTAACTTCCCACTTATGGTTACATCCAGACTTTCTAATAGCAAAGCAGTTGTCATCTCTAGGGAGCCATTGGTTTGCATCAGCTTTTACACCGCAACAAGGGCAATACAATAGCTCTTCGAATCTTTCGGTAGCCTCAACAATAGCACCAACTGCTTGATCTAATGAAACATCTCTACTGTGTTCCTTCTTAAATTCTAATAGTTTAGGTTTAATAGCTAGACATGGTTTTATTATGGTGACGCTATTATTTTCAACCTTCCAATAGCCATCTGCATTCGTTCTAATTAACATTTGCACGAGTGCTGACGGAGCTTTAGATATGGTGCTCCCAAGAGCTTGAAATGCTTGGCTGACTAACCACTTCGAAATCAATATAGCTAGCTGTTCTAATGAATAAAAATTAATTGGCGAAGTACAAAGATGATGTTCACTCATTTCTGCAACATCACCAAAAGAAAGCAATACCCTTTGGTTGCTTTCCATCGCCACGGTGTCTGATAGGTCAATATTGTTGGTGAAGCATGGAACAAAGCACAAACTTTGTTTAGATGCTTTTAACACAATTTCAGAGGCAGCTGTTACCTCAAGGTAGATGGTCTGATTTTCATTTCTTTTAAAGTAATTTGGTGTCAATTCATTAAAACCAAGTTCATGCAGCGTTCGATTCACTAAGTCACAACAATACTGCGAATATGCAGCGGAAAGCTTCTTATTTCGTTGAAAAATTTGCTTAGGGTCGAGGTTATTAGATTGCTGAGTATCCAACCAACTGTTCCATAACCTTGCTACATGACGATAATGCTGGTCATGTGACAAAACGTTTGTCATATTTAATTTAAGTGATACATGAACCTTGTTGGCCAAAGAAAGATACAAGCCTGAATGTTGTAATATTCTCACTCTTTTTAACATCATGGTTAGGAGTTCAAGTGTTGCTATACCGTATACCGCGGCATCATCCACTTGTTCATCATCGGAAAAACCTTCCCCCCACAAGGTAAATATAC
Organism: Pseudoalteromonas sp. SG45-3; assembly: GCF_014164075.1. Classification (NCBI taxonomy): domain Bacteria; kingdom Pseudomonadati; phylum Pseudomonadota; class Gammaproteobacteria; order Alteromonadales; family Pseudoalteromonadaceae; genus Pseudoalteromonas; species Pseudoalteromonas sp. SG45-3. Next base: position 12,068 of record NZ_JACJEN010000017.1, read on the forward strand.
TGTCTCTCAACTCAAAATATATATCTTTAGCACTTTGGAAATTCACTGCTTGCTTAAATATTTCTTCCAATTTTTTAACTTCTAAAATGCGCTTAATTAAATATTGCTCAATTTTACCCAGCAGTTTCACATACACTCGATTTTCATAAATATTGAGCTGATCTTCACTTTCTAAAGCGAGAATTTGTTTGGGGATCACACCTGTTAGTGTTCTGGTTTGCCAACATTCTGAATGAGAAGCCAGGTGAGCATTGGCAGAACTAGCTACTTTTTTAGCTCTGGATACAGGAACAAGGTGCTCTTCATAAATTAACTCCATTCTAGGCCGTCTGGCAATTTCTTGGAGATGTCCTTTTTTTAGGACATCAACTAGTAATTCCTCAAATTTAGTTAATTCAAAGCGAGCAAGTAATTTATCTGGTATGAGAAAAGAGCTATCTCTCCCCAAGTCAACCGCTTCTTGGTATGCGAGTATTGCACTTTCGATAATTTCTAATTCAGTCTCAAGCTTTTCCGTCTTTTCATTATGAATAAATGAGCCTACCTGAGAGCCAATGTGAAACTTTTCAGTTCCATCACTAATAAGAAAATCATCTGGCTGGATATTTGAATATCCATTAAAAATGCACGAATCCTGAGCCGCATATCTTCCAGACGTAATATTTTCAGGAAGCTGTTTTACTAACTTCCCGTTAAATCTGTCATACCAAGTAATCATCAAAGACTACTCTTTTTCTTCAATTCATTATTTAAGAGTTTCAAGCACGCTTCAGGTTTGGAATTAAAACCTTGAGTACGCCAAAAGTCGTTTAATGCATCAATAAGGTTTGAAATGTCTTCATGCTCAGTGTCATAACGGCCAGTCGCCTTACCAGCTCTTAACACCTTAGTTGCTAACATATGATCTAAGGCGAACCCCAAATCACTGCCACACTCAAGCATGACAGGTATAAATCTAACAAAATGCCGCTCTAGTCGATTGCCCCAACTAACATTGAATTCTTCCTCTAATATCATTGACAGCTCAGAGCCATCTAGTTCTTTTATAAGCTTAGTGACTTTAGAGTTATGTTTGTTAGCTGCCGCTTCAAAGGCTGCCTCTAGTGAATCAAAACTGTAAGTAACTGGCTCAAGATCTTTGTTGATTTCAAATGTATTCTTATGCCTTGGTAGCTCCATTACATGGGCACGGTCATAAGTTTTATCGGCGAACTCAAAGGTTGTTTCATCATGGTTAGCTGTGCCAATAAACCAGAGGTTTTCAGGTATTTTAATTTTTCTCCCATCAATTAACTTTTCTGGCCCATTAGGCTGTCCTGTTGTCATTAACGTAAGAATTCGGTCTTTGGGGTCTAACTCTAAAGCTGATAAAAACTCAGCAAAATACTGTTCAGGTCTTGAAAGATTCATTTCATCCAGTAAAACGATGTATGGACGATCACTGTATGCCGGAGATTGTGCTTCATATAAAGCTTGCAAAGTTTCTTGCTCGTAAAACTTCTTCTCGAACGCATTAAAATGACCGATTAAATCTCCTTTATCACGCCAGCCAGCTTGAACAGATATGGTTTTCACACCTCCACCAACTGCTCTTGCAAATGCTTTTGCTAAGCTTGTTTTACCTGTGCCGCTAATCCCTTGTAGGATATGTAAACGGCTCATAGAAAGGCCAGCAATGAATAGCCAAATATCTTCAAGGCGATAGTACAATTCTTTCTGTTCATCAGCGTCCCAAGCAATACGATGTTGAAGGTCTTTAGCAAAGTCTGTTAATGAAGGAACAGTCTCTGTTATCCCTTTTGCTCTTAGTTTGCTATCAAGTTCTAATAGAGCTGGGAATGCGGTTTTAGCTTGTTGCTTATTAATTAAATCATCAACATCTTCACTTAACTGATCAACGTAAGTTTGCAATAGCTGGTTATGCTTCAATAAAGCTTGTTTTTGTTTCTCAACCTGTTCTAAGTCGATAACAGACATTCTACTTTTCGTAAGCTGCACTTTATTTTGCTGTAGCTCTGCATGAGCATTATTGCATTCTTGCTCTAATGCTTCGTAGGTCTTTTTTAGCACTTTATAATTTTGTTCAAGCTGTTCACTAGGCTTCTCATCTAACTCTAAGCGAAGCTTATTTACAGTTTGTTTGTAATGATTAAGTTGCTCTAAAACCTCTTGCGGAGTATCGTCACCAAATTCTCTCTCTATATCTTTAAATGAACTCAACTTTGCAAGTAACTGCTTTTCACCCAAGTCATATTGAGTAATTTGCTTTTCAAGATTTTCTTTCTGATTTTCCAGTGAAGATATTTGATAAGTAAATTCTTGTTCGATTTCACCTTTTAGTGAAGTTTTATAACTACTAGCTTCTTCATTAGTTAATTGTGCTTGCTTACGCTTTCTCTCAATTAGTGTTTTTTCTTGGTTTAATTGGAACTCTTTTTCGTCTAATGCCAATTCTTTAGAAGATAACTCTTGTAACTTTTCTTCGAGCAAGGCTTTTTCCGCTCCATTCAACGATTGTTTGGCTTTAGTTAGCTCATCAACTTCTTTTTCAAGGTTTAATTTTTTCTGTTCCAATGATTCGTAAAGCTTATTTTGCTTTTCTTCAAACGAATCTATCATTTCCATGTGTTTGGTTGCAAAACCACTCTCAGCATCTAGTTCTTGCTCTTTTAGCTTTTCCAGTTTGTTAGCTATTTCAGCCTTATCTTCGGCATACTTCTTTTTGTTCGCTAACAGCTCTTTGGACTGCTTATCTATTTCTTTCTTTTCTAACTCGATTTTCTTTTTAAGTTCTTCTACCGACTCTTCTAATTGTTTTGATCTTGATAAACTCAGTTTATTATCCGCTTCAGTTTTCTTGTTTTGCTCTACTAGCTTTTTAAGTTCACCGACCAAATTTTGAATATCGTTGCCGTAAGATTCTGATGCTTCTTTTTTTTGCTCTTTACTCGCTGCATCATGTGACGTTTTTGCTAGCTTGAGCTTTTCAGCCATAGTGCCAAAAATTGTACCGTTATCACTTTCTGTTAGGTTGTTTACAGCAGCTAATGCACTACCAATTTTATCTGTTGTAAGGTTTGGTGTATTTGTTACATTTGCAGCTAAAGGCTGCTTCCGTGCTTTGTTTCGTTTTGCCATTATTTACTTCCTAATATTCTTTCTAAAACTTTTAATAATTCATCTATTGAATCGAGGTGATTCATAACCTCTTCTTTTGTTAAAACTTCGCCACTGGCATGGCTAGCTTTATTGTTCCTATCATCAGCAAGCCTTATTGCCTCATCTAACCAGTTAGGCAGTAGCATTGATAATTGCTCCACAACTTTTGGTAACGTTAACAACATCGCGGCTAGCATAGGCTTTAATGATTGATTGCCTCTTGTCATTGCTGACTGAACATTGCCCCCTCTGACGGTTGCTAACCTTTTCGCGGTATAGACACTAACTCCACTAACACCTGAGTAAATTTGCTCAATAAGTCTTCTGTCATGCTGAAAAACAGGTCTATTACCGTTCCACCGCATAACTAAAACTTCCCAGTTATTATTAGCTTCATTAGGCTTCATTAAGGTTTTTAACCAAGCTTCGATGATTTTTTGCAACTCGCTCAACAATCCTTCCAAGATCTCTGGTCTAGGTGTTTGAAATTGTTCAGCCTGGTTTTTAAATCGCAGTGTTGCTAAGACATGCTTTTCTATCAGTGAATACTCTTGAACCCAGGGATAGTTAGATAACAATTCTACTTTTGCTTGTTCTTCAAATAGTTTTTCTTGTTGCTTGTAATTGAGCGTATGTTCATCTTCAGCGATACCCATTACCTCATTAACTCTAGAAGCAAAGTGCCTATTTGATTCCAACAACTGTTCTGCAACATCATTTAGCTCTGGAAGAGTTTCCGTTAACCCTGTTGGATCAGATAAATACCACGAACGCTCACCAGAAATTGTTGAAAATAACTTAGCGTGGGCAAACGCTGCGATGGGTTCAGGCTCAATAAACTCAATTGAGTAGGTGACTTCTAGCGCATCGTCAGATACATAAAAGTCAGCTTGCTTCAACTGGTTCAAAACTCTGCGATAGGCTCTTAAGCTGGTGTTCATTTGGTCTGGCGTTGGCGCTTCCGGCTTAACAGTATTATTTATTAACAAAGGCTTTACTAACTTCCCTGAGCCTTTACTTCGAACAAATTGAGGAAAACGCTCATTAAAATTCATACCTTCTATATGCGGTAATGTCGAAAGTACTCTCGGCATCAACTTTCCTGTTGTCGCATCTTGAAGTATGTAATAGCTTGTTTTCTCGTTTGTAGACTCTTCTAGACCTAAAAGTAGCTTATTGGCCTTGTCTGTATGACTCCAACCATCAAGGTAATCTTCATTAGTTAACTCAGCTAATATGTGTCTGATAAGCTCTTTATCTAAATTGCTATATCGACACAGTTTTTCGTTGTCATGACACCCAGCTAATATAAGCTTCAACACCAGCATCTGAAAAATATTCAAACTTGGCTTACTTTTAGGTGCAGCAACACGCCATAAATAAAACGGCCAAAAAATATCTTTTTGACTTTCGTAATACGTTTTTTTAGTTTGCCTACTTTTTAAGTAGCAAACATCTTGAATATCTCTATGTATAATCATGACTTGACCTCACAGAGTTCGTGAATAAATGCCCACACTTGTGGAATAGCTTTTTCGGCTGACTCACCAGAAAACATCGCTTTATCACCAACAACTTTAATCAAGCTCTTCGCTCGACTAAACGCCACGTTTAAACGGTTTGGTGTACGAATGAAGCCATATTTTTTTCGGTATGCATTCTCATCTGATGCCGAAAAATCATTTGAGCGAACCGTTGATAGAATCACCACATCAAACTCTTTTCCTTGGAAAGCATCAACAGAGCCAACTCGAATTTTTTCTTCTCCTTCTTTAGTAGTTTTAAAGCCAGGTAGATACTCCCAACCATCTTTTGATTTTTGGCAAATACCTACTTGGGCAAGCTTATTTAAAATTAACTCTCGCTGTGCGGCAAAGAAGGTAATGACACCCACACTTAAATTATGATTCTCTGCAAACAGCTCTTGCACTTCACTAACAACTTTTTGTGCTTCACAATCGCGTTGCCAACTAGTCCCTGAACGCTGTTCTTTGCCAGACAGTAATGGCAGGTCAATCCACTCGGCTACTTTACCTTTATACTTAGCAATACCGAGATCGAAATGCTCTTCGCTTAAGCCTGCTCCAAGTTTTGGCTCTCCTTCAGCTTCATAAAACGAACGACTAACAAACCCGCCGATATCTGGATGCATCCTAAACTGGGTATCCAGCATAACAGTTCGCTGAATCCCGTCTTTGGCTTGGCGAGCTTTTAATTGCTTGTATAATCGCTCAAAAAGACTCATTTTGATTGCTTTAGCTGTTTCTTGTTGCAAGTCACCAGCTTCAATCATTTCCTTTTCAATATCGGGTTCTAACATTTGAGGTAGCTGGAAGTGATCTCCAACCAGAACGATTCGCTTCGTTGCCAGCGCCATAGGAATAAATAAATCAAGCGGGTTTGCTCTGGCAGCTTCATCCACGATGACCGTATCGAAGGTAACGTCTCCACCAACTTCATCCAAAGAAGCGTTTATTTGCTCTTTATACTTTACAACCTGCTGACCCGCAGAGCGTTGACAAGATGCACCAATTGACGTTGTGTAGTCTCTTACACTTTTTGCAAGGTAATTAGGTTGATACTTAATTATGTCTAAATACTCTTCAATAACATCAGGTATTCCTGCTGCACAATTCATTGCATGCTTAGAGATAACCTCATTCAATTGATGGAGCGTTGATATTTCATCTTTTGAAAGCTCAACTTGTAACGATTTAGGTCGGTAATCGGGTATTAAATTATCGAGTAACTTATTTTTTATTTCTCTGAGTTTTTCAAAGTCCTCAGCACTGAGAGTCAGCTTTTCGATAATTTCCTCGAGAACTTCTACTTTTTCTTCATAACGCCCCGTTCTACGTAAAGCCGTTAGACATTTGAATGACTGTTCATAGCCATCATCGTCATACGATCTTTCAGTCGTTCGTAACCCTCTCACTTGGCTTAGTAACAAGGGGCTAGAAGTTGCCTTTTTTTCATCGACTTGAGTGTCAAACTGTTGCTCAAGTTTTGCTTTTAAGGACTGAGGAATATCAAAACCGTGGTTTATTCTAAGGTTATCAATATCCTCAAGAAGACTTTTTATCCGCTCGTGTTTTTGTTTTTTATCTACACGAGAAGCTAAAATCGTGGCTATATCCTTTCGAATGTTTTTGATAATTTTATAACTGCCGTCATTTTGAGCTAACTCATTCGCAACTTCAGTTAAATTACTTGTTTGTTTCTGGCTCCACTGCTCCAATAAATACGGAGCACGAGTATTGTCATCGGCTCTAATAGCCGGAATACCAAACGCCTCGGATCTAGCGATGACATTATCCACCGCATCATTTTGATAGCTGGTTAGTAATATTTGCCCCGTTAAATTACTCTTATGTTCTTCTGCCAATCTATTTTGAAGAGCACTAATAACTTGGGTTTTACCTGTACCTGGTGGGCCAAGAATTAGTGCTATATCGGGTGTATTTAAAGCGACATCTAAAGCTTCTATTTGTTTTTCAGTTGGCTTACCTTTAAATGATCTTCTCGCAGCAGCGGTTAACGGCTTCAATTTGTTTTTGGCTTGTTTTTGCCTAGAAATACTAAAGTCTTGATCTTCAATTAACAGACGTAGGTCTTTCATTGGATTCAAAAAGCCTGTAATAGAATCTCTTGCTTGCTCCCGTCGTTGCATCTGCACAATTGAGCCACTAATCGACAAATAAATAACTCCTTTTTCTTCAGGCTTTCCGTAAGAGTTTAAGTTGAGTGTTATGTACTGATTAGTGTGCCCCGAAAATTGAGCAGCAATACTCTCTACATTTTCATCCTTTTCCAGCCCTATATCACCAATATTATTCTCTAACCAGCTAGGCAATCGCTTGTTTATCTCTAACGTATGGTTAGGCTCTTCTCTTAAAATAGAGGCAAGCTGTTTAACTTTTTCAATATCTTTTTCTTGAAAGTAAAAATTCCATTTCACACCATCAACTGAGTCTTCTTTATCGATTTTGATATATCGAACAAAGCCTGCGTTATTGGCTAGCTCTACCGCTTTTTCTTTAACTTTTTGGTTATATTGATTCCATAAGTTTATGTATGTTGAGTTGTCTCGATTTAACTCCTCCAGTTTTTGCTTAATCAATGGATCATTGATTCGAGCAACTGCGGTATAGTCAACAAACGATAATTCACTATCTATCGAACTTAGATCGAACTTAACCTTTCGGCGCAATTTCTTAATCGATTTCGCCCACATCCTTTGCTCTGGAGTATATTGCACTTCAAGCAAGCTAGTTTTACCTAAAATCGTTAACCCTCTCTTCTCAGCAATGCTTGCACTACTGATCGCAGTTAACACTTTCGATTGGTTATTAACTTGGAGTACAAACTCGCTTCTTAGCCACTCTGTAACGCTATCAATGTCTTTGTATTTTAGCTTTGCGAGTTTAGCAACTTGCTCAATAGTGTTTTCATCTACAGAAACTTGTAGATCGTGAAAATCTAAATTATTTGGTAAACAGGGGATTGCTTGAATAAGCACCTTATTTTCTTGTTTAGAAATCGGTATCCAAATAAAGTGCTCAATGTCACCATAGCTATCAAATACTTCAGCGTTAGTAACCGGTGCCAAAAGATCATTTTGTTTAATAAACAGTTCGTTGTGAATAATGTGAAAAGAGATATCTTGTTCACAGTCGAGGGCAGAAATAGCCCCCTCCTCTATAGCAACTTCAATGATCTTTTCTTGAGTCAAATGCTTTAGATCTTGTGCATTCATCAGCTTACCACCTCAACCTGAACAGGTTAACTATTTGCGGCTCAGGGGCCTCGACGATTGGCTTAATAAGTAGCCATTGATTAGCTCTTGTCGAAGCCGATATTGGTGTTTTCAAGTTGAAGGTTTGAAGTTTGTTTTTACCCATCCCCATCTCAAAAGATTTAGCACCTATTGGCGTAATCTCTAAACCCTCTTTGGTAAAGCGTATCGACAGTAGCTCTTGTGATTCAGACCAGTACATAGAACCAGGGCAAGAGTTTTTGAGTACAATGGTTTCGCCAATATTAAGCGTTTGGTGATACCCCGTATCAACGTATGTGTCGTAAATCGTTGTGTTCGGTAGCTCTAGAATTGATAAATCTTGGAGGTTATTACGAATATACAAGACCTGGCTGTTGTTCATTGAGGAGCCACAGAAAGGACACTCTAAATGGCCGTCACTCACCAAGAAATTAAAAGAAGCATTACATTCGTTGTTTTGGCACTTTACTAGCATATGCGCCAGCTGTTCAAAGACTTCCGCCCATTCACTTAAATTCGGTCTGGCTAGCGGATCGTTTTTACCCGCGTTAAAGCATTGCTCAAATAAATTAGAAAGAGGCTTTAGCGCAACCAGCTCTAATGGAATGCCTTTGGGGTAATCTTCATCTAGCGCATTTGCATGATCAGTTGGGTGGTATATCCAAGGTAACTCACCCGCAAATGCTCGCTCTTCGTCTTCAGGTGTACCATTTTCAACAGCTTCACCAATAAATGGGTGGTTAGTTGTTAATAGCTTCATTGCGACGATTGCAAAGCTCCATGCATCCGTTAGCGAGGAAACAAAGCTGTCGCCATTAACAACTTCTGGTGCACCAAAACCTGGGCTAAAAATGCGGCTAGGCTTGCCTTCATCAACCAAAGAGTCAAAACTTTCTCGTTGATTGACACAAATGTTGTCACAGTCTATCAACCACACTTCAGAGTAATCAGGGTTTTCTGAAACAAAAATATTAGCCGGAGATAGGTCTCCGTATGCTAAACCTCTTGCATGAAGATCTGACAGTGTTCTGGCAAGCTTTGCCAAAATAGTCATTCGACGTTTTAAGCCACCTGTTGATAAGTAATGCTCTGGTGAACCCTCCGCTGCAATTAACTCTTCAGTTTCATTCATTAGCGATTCTAGAGGAATTAATCCATCCATCAGCTCCATTGCATAACCAAAGTTATTCCCTTTCATGGCAATGCGCGAGAATGGCTTAGCAATGTTTAATTGCTCTAAAGGTTGCCTCATTAACCAATGAACATGCTCAAGCCAATTTCTTTTTTTATCTTTATCTCGCTGCGTGCTCATTTTAACCAGCACGTTATCAACCTGAGTTGTACAAACAGCTCCCTGACCACCTTGTCCAATCTTTTTTACTAACTCGAACTCTTGACCAAAGGTATCGGTAACCATGCGCTTTCTTGTTTGTTCAGTTGTCATTTTTTATAACCCTTGAATTCAAAACCAATAGGGCGAGGGTTTTATCATCCGTGTGATTCGGTGTACCCCAATTCCTAAATTCGTTTTTTAACCAAGCCTTAGCTTGTCTAATACTCTTGCCCTTAGTGCTTTCAACAATCGAATTTGCAAAGTCCAGCTCCATGCCTTGGTGCAGATCTTCACTAATGCCGTCGGTCATAAGCGCAATCACATCACCAACACTCAATTGCTGCTGCGTTACCTGCCAGTCTGAAAACTGTTTCGATTTACCTAAGCCAGTAGTGATGTTGCCAAAATCATTTGTATTCGAATGCTCTATTGTCTGTTGCGATGTTAAAATTAAACCGTCACCTAACTGAAACGTTCTTAGTTCTCCGCTATCAGAAACCCAAACAATCAAACACGTTGTCACTGCATCGCTGGCTTTAATATCGCCAAGCGAGTTCAACCACTTTTGATAAACTCGCTTGATAAACGCTTTACTTTCAATGCTGAAATCAACCTTCTTAATCACGTCAAAGGCAGCTCGACATGCTTGTTTTGATCCCAAACCTGAATGAGGCTTAGACCCCATGCCATCACAAACAACAGCGAGCCAACCACTTGGCACCCTTTTTACTAGCACTGAATCTTGATTGGGCTGACTGTTTAATAAATGACCAGGTCCTATGACAGAAACACTTAGGTGACGAATATTTACCATTTGCCTTCTAAATCTAAGCCTAAATCGTCGTCATCATTCTCTAACTCATCAAAGTTAATCGGTGCAAGTTCGTTAGGGGTTCTACTCTGAGAGCGTGCTGTTACGCTCATGGTGACAGCCCTAAAGAAACGATGAATATCTCTGGCTTCATTGGCTTTAAATACTGGCGCTTCTAAGTCATTGTTAAATGCCTCAAGAACATCGATATTAGCTTCAGCTCCTATTGCCATTGCAAAACGACTGGCTTTTTGACCGCGTTCACTTGTTGTTAAACGTTCTAAACCTGCCTGCCAAGCGTCAGTTGGAATACCGTCAGAAAGCAGAATTAATACGGGGCGATAGTCGCGAGATGTGATCAGTTCTTTCTTTTCAAGCACCTCGGTTGCTAATTCAAACGCATGACCCATTGGTGTGCGGCCAATAGCTTCTAATGGCTGCATAGCTTCTATTTCTGATGCTTTAGCAAGAGGTAGATGCATTTCAGCCTTATCACCACCAAAGGTAATTAAGCCCACTTGAATTTCGGCTTGTCGTGCTGATTCTTGTCTAAATGTAGAAACCATGTTCTGAACGGCTTCATTCAGCGCAGCGATCTTTCCGTCTACCGACATACTGCCACTGGTGTCAGCTAAAATGATTACTGGTAGTGCCCTTGCTTTTGCTACCGCGAATTTTTTTAAACTCATCTTCTATCCTTATTTTTGATTAAATCTGTGTCAATCAAACTTTAATTAATGTAAATGTTTATGATTATGCTTATATGGACGAACTTTTCTTAAGTCCTTGTTACGGAAGGTAGTTAAAACAGTTCCTTTTGATGACATAACAAGTTGAACACCATTCATCTTTTTTAGCTCTGGTTCAATGTCACCGTATTTTTTAATTTCCTTATTACCAATCACATGATAAACCGCACGTCTTGAATGAATTACTCGGCCATATTTATAAGCTAGCATTACCTGCTTTTTAGATATCCCTCTTTGTCCCTCTCTAACCAGAGCGTGTTTACTATTGGTTACTTCAGGTAATACAAAAAATCGGTCATCCTCTGTGACAATAAAAGCCATTACGTTTTCCTCATATGATTAGATAACCATATAAAGCGAAAACCATTCCAAATATAAAAAGCTATAAAAACAATAGGTTAATTATTTTTTAAATCGTAGCGTATAAAACAAATTACATTTTGGTAATTTTTATTACCTTAATGTAATTTGAGTAAAAGAGTTTGATAGCTATGATTTATTTATATATAAAACAGTTTTCCAATCAAAGCCGTTTTTAAGACTCCCATTTTCCCACGCCTCAAACATTTGAAATAGTTGGTTACTAACATCTTTAAAATTAAAATAATGTTTATTCCGCGATAAATCATGGTTCCAATAGCCAACACCTTGGTCAAAACCAATACAATATTCGTTACCATTTTTGAACTTGAGAGTAAGCTCTCTTCGGTGTGAAATATCAGCTTTGTTCTCATGCAAATCAATAAAACAAGGTAACTTAATACCTTCCTTAAACCACAAGTTAATTACCTCAACCATATCTGATGAAATATTCCAGTCATGATTTATAAAGCGTCCAGTTCCCGGCTTAGATGAGAATAATGTCTGTAGTTCAAATGAAGTTTTAGAATTAAAAGGCAACCCTCTAATAATTTCTCCTAACATAATCATGTACCAAGGTGATTGAAGGTATCTATCTGTATAAGCAACCTCTATTAACTCACCATCTTTAAATTCATTTGCTAACGGCTCATATTCTTTACAAATGAATGCCCAAAACCTGTCACCAAACGATTTTATTTCACCATTAAGCTCAGTGCTAAACTCAACTCTTGCACCGTCAGATAGGTTAACAATCCACTGGGATGTATCTATTTCACTAAATTTAAAATCTTGCGATAAGCTAGATTTAACTAACATGTCCTCACTATTACTTTCTAACCAATGTCCATTGGGTGACAACATTTCTGCGCTTTGACTAGCAATTGAAACTGATTTATTAGCAGACTCAACCAGAGCGACCATATTGCCATTTGTTAACTCTTTATTTGGTTTTAGTAATTTTATACCCAGTTCTTTATATCTAAGTAGGCTACGTTTTTCTATTTCTCCCAATTGTAGATTTGGCAGAACAAAGGACAACTCAACTCCATTAATTTGGATCATTTGGTAAATGAACATGTGGACTTGCCTAGCGTCAAGATCCCACTCATTAGTTTCTTCTGACAACCAAACCTTAATCGAATTCGCACCTTTATTTATTTGGTGTGAAATAAATTCTTTTATCGATTCATGACAATATTTGGATTCCGTTAAATACTCAAACTCAGTGGGCAGTGATATAAACTTTATAAAGTCATTACCTAACCATTCAGTTGCAGCTTTTCTGTCTAAATGATTGGCATCATGTCTTGTATTTGAATCTAATAAGCATGAAGAACAAGCTTCATCACAACTTGATAAACAAGCTAAATTTGAGTGCATATCAACCAATAGTTTACCGATGAAACGGGCTGCACTAGTAGCAAACCCAGCACCACCACTTATTGCATCATAAAGTTGTATGACCATCGCAGGTAAATTTGAATTCAGATCTCTAGAAGGTCTAACTGCATAACCAATTTCAGATGTAGAGATACCTAATTTATGAGCTAATGCGTTTCTTAATGAAACAGCTAAAGTTAACGCAACTGTTTCTCCTTCATCAGATACATCGATATACTGACCTGTAATCGGATGCTTTAATGTCAATTCAAATGCATCGGTCAAGCTTGTGCACCCAATGTGAATATCAGAATGTACAGTGGCGCTACCATCACATGCTGGCTGATAGCCATCAGAATCTTTAGATTTAGGGGTCGATGTTATTGGTCTATGTTCCGAAGTAGGTGATAACCCTGTTGGGAACTTACTATCTATTGTCATCGACTCTGCTTTACCGCATGATAAACAAACTGCGAAGCCCGTTCCATTCTCTCCTGATGAGTGTTGAAATAAAGTTGCATTACTACCATAACTCATGAATCCAGTAGCAGGGTTTGGAAGCGGAAATTCTTCACCGTTTAGTGATAGCCAGCCTGGTTGAACTGGAATATAGTTCTGTCTAGTAATATCATTACCAGGAGAGTCAAAAAAGTCAGTAACAAAGCCTGTTGGTTCAATTGTTTTTTTAATTAAAGATGAATGTATATTGCGACTGCAACTAGAACACTTAAGTTCGTCCGTGGTAGAACTAGACCTATCAATACCCGTTTGACCACAGTATCTACACAGCCATGCCACATCAAACTTTTGTGCCTCTCTAGCACCACTACCTAGTTTTTGCCAATTAAGTGAAATTCCAGCAGAGCGAAATACTCGTCCATCAATAACTAGTTGTGCCCCAGGAGCATACTCTCTAATTGCCACAGCCAAATTCCGGCTAGGCATATCCCTTAATTGAGAAATATTATCTTCACGAAACTTCGTTTTAGATTTTATCCCTTCTTTTTCACGTCTAAAATCAACTATATTAGAGTTGTTCAAAGTAACCACATCTGTTGGGAACCCATAGCCAGGTAAGAAGGCTTTTCCTGCTAATTCTTTTAAAAGATACTCTTTTCTATGTCTGGCCAACTCAAGAGAAATCCTATACTCAAATGGAGAGTCTTTTGTCGCACTTGTTAGTGCTGAACTTAGATTGTTCAGTTGAGATAACCATAAAGCCTGTAGCTTTTCTATTGCCTTTTTAGATGAGTTGATGATACTTCGAACTTCATTCCCAGCTAAAGCCGTGCCTCTCACTAAGCTTTTTACAGCTTCTTCAATTGGATCTGAGGCCGAGTCCATCCAAGCTTTGAATTTGTCACAGGTAGATACAACACCATCTTCAGATTCGAAGAACCACTGCAAATTTAAAGATGTTTTTTCTTTATCCGTATTACCAATAACATCCCTTAAATATACTGATAACAACAGAGAATTTACGTGACGTGAAACCAATCTAGATGAATCTAATGAGATTTGAGGTGCGGGTATTTTCGTGACAAATGCCCAGGCTGTATCATTGAATACCTCGCTATCATGAGGGTTACTTTTACATAATGTGTATGCTATTGCTCTTGACTCATTACTTCGCCCTGCACGCCCAGCTCTTTGCAAATAATTAGCCGGATGAGGAGGCACATTATTCATTACGACAGCAGAAATACCGCCAATATCAACACCCATCTCCATTGTTGTTGAACAGTTGAGAACGTTTACTTTTCCTAGTTTGAAATCGTCCTCGTAAATTTTTAGCCGATCAGCTGACTGTTGAGCTGAATGTTCAGCAGTACGATAATAAAAGCCGCCCTCTAACACCCTGTCATTTATATCAGTCCAGAGATTAAGTTCTCTCATTTCTTTTATTTCAGAATTATTTTTAATGAATTCACGAACTCTTGATAAATCAGTTTGAAAATCTCCTGTTTCTTCAAATGCATCCCACAACTGAGGTAACTTAATAGGTTTACAGGAATATGATTTTGGATCAAAACTCTTAAGATGAGTGGGTAAATAAGGGGTTAACCCGGTAAATGTTGTATCTAAAACTTTATTTGTTGATGGACATAAAAATCCATCACACATAAGGCTAAAAGATATGTTTCTTCTATCTAAATAAAATTTACCGTTATCATTACTCAATAAATTATATTTTGGGTTAGTTAAATGACTCCATGCCTTGGCTAACCAGTCATTAATTAATTGTATATCCGTTTCGTTATCTAATTTTAGACTTCCTCCTAAAGCTAGTAACTTCCCTAAACGATTAGCAACGTTTTTCTTTATAGAAGGCCATTTTTTTACTCTGTTTTCATTACTATCATCACTTGTTGGACTAATAAGAGTTTTGGCTGCAAACTTAAAGCCAATCCATTGTCTCCAATCATCATCAAGCTTAAAGTAGCTGTTATCTCTTACATAAAAATCTAAACAAATTTTTAAAAAATCTTTCCAGTCTTGTAAGGTTAATTGCTTACTGGACCAATTATCCGGTAAGTCCGTTATTTTTCCTAAATTATCATATGTGAGTTTAACCAATCCTTGAGTCTCTAGGTTATGGTAAACCTTAGGCCTTCTAATAAACTCCCGAGTAAGCAGCATATCCGCTACTTTACGTTTTCCCGTATCAGTACCAAATATTTCTTGGTTTGCATATTTGTTATAATGGAGAATGTTGGTATTAATATCTTCTTTAAGCATTAATTCTGTAAGCATTTCTTCCCAAGAAATATTTACAAACTTAAGAGTAGAGCTTCCACTTAATTTAGCATTAATCTCTTCATCAATTTCAGCAGCTTTTGCTGGCATTATAGCCCTTAACTGATCTGCTAGCTTCTTCAGCTCTTCAATATTTGTGTCATCATCAAGTCGTTCCTGTTGAGGGGATAGTAATTGTTTCTTTTTAATGATTTCAAAAACTAACCCTCTTAGTTTACTTTTTTCAGCTTCCTGCTGCATTTTTACCGCCATCCGTGCCGTACCTTGACGGCTATCAGTAAAGGTGATTAACTTTCTACCTCTTCCTGGCAGGCTATTGGGTCCTAATCCATCAACAACTTCTGCATCTGGGCAGAACTCTAATAATGTTGGTACAACGTTAGCTACATAGAATGGAGAGCCAAGCATTGCTCTTCTTATTGGTTTATTTCCTGAATAGCCTTTATATGAACAATTTCCACATTCATTTTCATAGTCTTGATATAGATATAACGTAATATCTTCCTCTAAGCCTCCAATAAGCCCAGATGTTTTATTAATACCAACACTTATAAAATTCCCTTCCCTATCTGGAGAAGCTAATAATGTAATTGGTGAAATATAATGCTTTTTATTTGAAGCTCTAGAAGTCAATTCTTCAGGATCTTCATCTACGTCTACTAACAATGAAAATTCATCAGATACATTTGTTTCTCGTTGAGCAATTGCATGGTTTTTCTCAACGGCAAGCAAGTGAGGTTCATTGCAGTCATTACAAAAACCGACTTCACAAACTAGAGCAGTACAGTCACACCGACTTCTCTGTGCAACATACACATTACCAAAAGGCCAGTGATCTTTTAATACGGTACTGTCTTTTGTTGGACAGTTTGGATCTATACAACTCCATAGGCCATTTAGCATTCGTTGAAAGAAATGCGCTCTTACTTTCAGAAATGCTTGAGAGCTTTTATCTGGCTTAGTCCCTGTTAATAAGTCTACCCACTTAAGAACTAGCTCTTGATTAAAATCATCATGTGGAAATCGCCCTTGAAGAAACTCAACTAAATCCGTTAACTTAATAGGTTTATCACTTTGAACAAATTTATCTCGAATTGCCTTTGCAACTTCTGATTGGCATAAAGCTTCAAACCTTTTAGTTGAAACATCAGGATCAAAGTCCTTTGCTTTATCTGGTTTATTCGCTTCAATAGCTGATATTTGCGTTAAGGAAAGAGTATTCTTAATATTAAAGCTCACCTTTGGTATTGCTCTCTTACCACCAATGACCACGACTTGGTTTGGTGATACTCCTGCAAGCTCAGCTAAAAAATTTTGTAGCTGTGCTTCAGCATCTTCATCAGCAATTGTTGCCGACGTTGCGACAAACCTTACATTCTTAGCCTCTACACCAAAAGCTTGTAGCACTCGCCTTAATTGCATTGAGAGTTCCGCTGCTTGTGAGCCAACATAAGTATGTGCTTCATCAAGAATAATCCAGCGCAATGACTGCTCTGCTTTAGATTTATTGATAATTGGTGCATCAACATTACGCACCAACATATATTCCAACATAGTTCCATTTGTAACGAGTATTGGCGCAGGCTCTCTACGCATCAACTCTCGTGAAAGTATTTCATTGGGTACTTGTGATTGCTTTGCTCGTACCTTAATCTCACTATTTTCAGTATTTCCGTTATACAAACAAAAACGTATATCACCACCAAAGTCTTCTGTCCACGCATGTAAACGTTCGCGTTGTGAATTTATTAATGCATTTAGCGGGTATAAAAAAATGGCTCTGATCCCCGACAGTTTCTCTTGTTTTCTTTGTTGCTCACGGTAAAGATCTTCAAGAACTGGCACCATAAAACACTCTGTTTTACCTGACCCCGTACCACTCGTAACAACGACTGATTTAACATCGTCACCTAATAACGTTTCCCAACTAGCTAATTGGTGCGTATAAGGATGATACTCTGACTTAAACTGGTACTTATTCTCGACTACTTTGCCCTTATTATTTGTAACTTTTGCTTTATCGAGAGATGATATTACTTTAGAAGATAAGAGTTTATCATCGACTAAATCTTTCATTTTTGGCTCAGCTTGTGTCCAACCAAAAGTATGCTCAAATAATGGGGAGGCTAAAAACGATCCCTCATCTCCGCATTTACCCTGCATTTGTACTTGCAGGTGCTCTCTTAATTTAGGGTTCGTGATCCCCAGAACACTTAAAGTTGATTCTTTCGCTCTGCTTAATGACTGCTCTACTAATGCTGAAAAATAATTCATTGATAATTCCTTTTATACTTTTTGAGTAAAGTAACTCACAAAATAACTATACATAGATGAAAACCAGACGGGTTCAAAGTCTCTTAATTGCTTAAAAGCAAAGGTGATTGCTGAGTCGGTTGAAAATACCTGTTCAAAATTAACTTTTTTAGTTGCTATTGCAGCGGCTATCACCGGATAGTAAACAACCGATGTTTGTCTAAAATGTAAAGGGCCTACAATAGCTCTTGCCTCAGTTAATAAACGCATAGCTTCTTCAATTAATTTTTGCTGTGAATTTGGCCAATCTGATTCAGCATGATCCCTAGCTAACTCTTGTAACCAGGTTTCATTCAAGACTTGCTTTTCAAGCGGTAATGGTAACCTTGGTGCCAATTTTTTCCCTTTTAAGTGTTCAATAATTTCTACAGGATAAGTTGGCAACGAATTACTCAAACGATCAAACATTGAATTGACTTGTTCGAGAATAAAGTCAGCAGGAATATTTATTTTTTCCAAAGAGCTAATAAAATCATTTTTGGCACTATGCCAATAGTCCAAAGGTATAAACTCCCAAAGAACCGGAAATTCAGTGTCTAAGCGACGAATAAATTCCTCATCCATTTCAAATTTGAATAAAATAATGGTTAAGGCTTTTAGGTCTTTTGTTAACGCTTTGAAAACTTCAAAGGTTGATAAGGGTAAGTAACCAAAGTTCTCCCACAGGCTTCTTATATAAAGCCAACTGGAGTGGTGATAATCATTAGCCATTACCTCCATCATGTCGGCAATAGCCAACGGGTTAAATTTAGGATGAAAGGCTCTAACAGCTGATTGCATGCTAGATGAAGGTTTAATATTTGCTATTTCGAGTGCATCTTCAAAATAAAATACAGGTCTAAAGTCAATATCAGGCCTATTTCCAGGAATAATTAGCCAAGGCCCCCCTTTAGTCATTTCTTTAGCAACTTCAAACCTATCCAATTCAATACTACCGAGCATTCTTCGAGGTAAACTTACAGTTTTACATTCAGGTTCTGCTATTTTCATTGCTAGCAGGTTATGGCTCACTTCCCCTGAAGAATCACCTGATTCAAATGAGTACAGTTTATCAACAGGATCAAACTTCACTTCTGATGCAAAGCGTCTTACAGTAAATTGTTTTCTATATCCGCGACATTTGATACTTATAGCAACTTCAGCATCCAACTTGTCACATAAAGACAGCAATGAAACAATTTTTTCTTTAAAACTGTATAAACTGAGAACCTTAGGTTTATTACTTACAGAAATAGATGAAAATATAGTGGGAGAGTTCCTAATAATAGGCTTTAAGGCAAACTCCAACTCAAATTTTTCGTCATAATCTTGATTAGAAAATAAATAGATTTCAGAACCAAGTAATTGGTGAACGGTAAGCTGTTCTGATAATTCATTCCCATCTTTGTCAAAACCATAAATACCTTCGGCAGGATAAGGCAAAGTAATTTCAATTGGATCACAAAGTAAATTTGCACTTATTTGCATGGTTACTTTTGCAGGAGGCAAAGAATTCGGCGTTATAGTAAAGTGCCTAGTGTTACTATTTTTTGATTGAACTATTTTAGCTTCAGAGGCAATTAGTGAAACAACTATTGGTTGAGCTGTAGTCACATTGATTACTGCATTTTCATTTTCACTGTTGAAAGAAATAGACAAATCTTGGGGAAGAACCGCTATTTTTCGCTTAATTAAAGTATCGCCGTCATTATTTTTTACACTAAATACATGTTGTCCATATTTCTCATATTCTTTAATAGTATTAACTGGTTTATTATCTAATAATCTCGTCAACCCAAAGTTAACAACTGCATGATCATTTACCGACTTGATTTCAGGGACACCCTTATATACTTGAGCGGGTCTGGTTTCCCATTGAACTTCATCACCAACTATAGCCAGCATTCCACTAGTATTCGATGTAGAGTTTGTACGTAAACGGTATCGGCTTTCTGAACAATAAAATCGAATATCACCTGAAACTTTATACCAACTTAATTTATAGCCATAGGCTTCAATATCTTTATCTTTTAACGCAAAGCCACTAAGGTTTTCGACTTCATAAGATGACGGTACTAAAACATAAATTTCTTTGTGTTTTGTAGTAAAACTTGCCTGACCAATACAAGTATATTTATTTTCATCTTCATCAAAAACAAAACCAATAGGAGCCTCCCCTAATCCAATTGATGAGTTTTCAATATTAAGCTGATCAACATTAACCCCTAGTTCAGATAATTCAATAAACAAAGAGCTATCAATATTGGTTCTAGAAAAACAAACACCTTTCTTTCTTGGCTTTATGACTGTGCGATTAGTTTCGAACTGTGCGAACACGCTTCCAAAGTCAGCTCTCCTTTTAGCACCTTCATTTAATCCCAGGTCAAACTTGCTTGAATTAACGTCTGATTTTTTAAAGTTAAAGTTTAGTGATTTAGGTAAGGATACTTCAGAGCTAAACAGTAAATTATTTAAATCAAAAAAGTGCTTACAAGATAGTTTCGAATGCTGCTTTTTAATTGAAGAACTTGCTGAGGACGCACCTATCAACCAATTGTCTAATAGGCCTTTTCCTGTATTTACATCTAATGGGATGGGAAATTGACTACGCCAGTTAGGTAAAATTTGGTCAAGCTGTGTTGATGGTAAATCATTTTGATTATTTGCATCGACTTTATCAGCCAGCGTCATTAAATTTCGAACGATTTTAGCGATTAGCTCTACTGATTCATCTTCAGTAAAAACGCTAGGAAAATGTTCTAAATAACCACTTATCAATTGCTTTAATGGAATGCCAATTAAATCAACTTTATAATAGTTACGTAAAATCTTTCTAATCAAATCAGAAAATTTATTCTCTTTTGCACTTATTAGTTGAAACGGTAACCCACCCTCTATAAATACAGAGCCTAAAAAGTTACGCCTTTCAGATTCATAGCTTCGAATAGGTCGTTTCCAAAACCCCTTTAACCCCAAAGGTATAACATCAGCCCTTTGAGAAGCTGTTAACTCAAAACCTAAAGACTCCCAGGCTGAATACCATTCCCATTTAAGTGAATCACAATCTCGCCTGTACCATTCAGAGCAACATAATACAAAGCAAGCGGTCCAATCTTTGTGTTTGCGAGAGCTTATGCTTGTCTTTGGATAAAACCTTGACACAACCGTTTTTAGCTCTTGATACTCTTCATACCTCATCTGATAAGTAAACAAAGGCCCGCCAGTTACTGAGTCTAAATTACGAGAAGAAAGAAACTGAGAAAGCCATTGAGATGGAGTTAAAAAATTATTTTGCACAGGGGATTCCCTCATCAATTGATGCATTAGCTGTATATAGAGCTAGGGGTAATAGAATGATTGGCTCGTTTGAAATTTTTATTATCCGAGCAGAGCTATAAATAGAGGGGTAACGCTGGGGTATTATCACTGCAATTCCTTTTTACTGCTTCCCGACCTTGGGATAGTTATATACTACTAGCGTTAATCTACCATTCATTTTACTCAAATCAAGTGGTTAAGTGATTATTTAGATAAATCACTTATTTTAGAGACCAGTTAAGAGCAAAATATGCTCTCGACTGGTCTTGGTCCATTACTCTAGAGCAGCTATCTCATCCAACATTGGCATTCCGCCATGCGAGAGGCCTTGCAGCTCACCACAAATTGACATCATTTGCGCTGTGATACCTGTAATTTGCCCTTCACGCTTTTTCCAGATCCTTTGCATTGCGTTTCTTTCTTTATCAAGTTCAACTTTCATTTGTTCTTGATGATCTACAACAGCTTTTAAACGATGAACAAATTGAGGGCTGCATATGTAATCATAAATAGCTTCCATTTGTTCATTTTTACCCGCACTAACCGTTTTTTGGCGCTGTGACTCTAAAAGTACGATTCTAAGCGCCTCACTAAGCCCTTTTGCTAAAGCAGGTTTAACTAACCAAACTCCATCAACCATTAACATAGGTGCATTTGTATTTGCAGGAAATACGGTTGTTACTAGCACTCCAATATCACCAGCAGCATTTTGTACATCTGTTTTAAGTTTGCTGACCCAGGCGTTTGACCAATTTTCAGCTCGCTTTGTTTCCCACACTATTTTTCCGCATACAGTACCCGAGCGCATGCAAACCGTTTGTATAACATCTGCGCCTTTAGCTCCTTTTTTTACAGGTTCAATAAAATCTACTGGGTATAAATGAGCCAATGTAGTCTCTAGCTCAAGCTCTAAAACTTCACCTTGTAATTGTTGTGACCCTTGCTCTAGCTTGCGCTTAAGGTCGTTATTAGCTTTGGAAGCATCATCAATTTTTTTACGGTACTCAGCTTCTATCAATTTGAACTCATTTGCAGCATCGTCGCGAAGTAACTGCTTTTGCTCTTCAACTTTACGTGCTAATTCAAGCTCAAAGTTTTTTTGTTTATCTTCAAGCTCTGTTTTAGCTTTTCTGAGTTTAAGCTCTTCGTTTCTAAATTGATCTAATTGCTCATCTTTAGATTTAATTGACTCTTCTAGGCTTTGTTGTTCTAAACTGACAGCCTCTCTCACGCGCTGCTCTACTTTTGCTTTTTCAGATTCAATCTTAGCATTTAGTATTTCTGCACTTTGCTTACTATCTTCTAACTGCTCTTTTAATTGGGTTAATTGCTGCTGAAATATTTTTGACGCTGATTTTTCTGCCTCTTTTGTGGCTTGGGCTTTAAAGGAAGTTAATTGCTGGTTGAGTAGTTGCTCATACTCGTTTTCATGTTGCTCAATTAAATGCTTTGCTATCGCATCTTTTACATGAAAATCAGTATCACAATGAGGACAGGTTATTGAATCGTTTGCATTAAGGATAATTTTAGAAGTCATGGTTAAGCCTTGTAATAGTTAAATACAAATAAACTATTACAAGCTTAATGCCAAAGTATAAAAGATTGTTTTGTAAAGATTTAATCAAATAACTACATTGTGAAATGGTAATTAAATTACTTTTATGTGAATAAAATTACCATCAAATGAGCTATAGATATAAATTTATTTATTCGTTATGTCCTTTCATAAATTTGTGTTCTGCTTAAAGTTTGAACGGCTTGATAAAGAGCCATATTAAACACACTTAACTCGCCAATTACCCCAGGACCGATATCTGCACTATAAATTGAGAGTGAATTTCTAAAATCAATTAAATTCACTTCAATCTTATTATCAACTACAACCTGAATATATTGGCTTTTATTCACTTCGTTTACACAACTAAGAAACTCACTAGAATCCACCTCAAATAGCACACCTAAATACCTACATAGTTCAAATGTGTGTCTGCCTTCAATAACTATATCGTTATTTAATACTGCATCTATAAAGTCTGGTGCTAACTTATTAAGTGGTTCAAGTGCATGCTGATGATTTTTAACTAAGCTAAAAAATACATCATGGAGACAGAGCAAATGCTGGTACACATAAGTCGACATTTTCACCTGACTTTGAAAAGGTCGCTTAAACATTGCTTGAATGTTTATTTCTTCTGTTAACTCAACGCCTGAATTTAGCTCTAATACTAATTCATGCTTAGCATTTTGCTGTCTAACTTTAACTGCTCTGACGTAAGGCCTAACAAAAGTAAAATTAAGTTCAATAAACTCCTCTGTAATGTCTATTTCTATAAACTTTTTATCATTACTAATAATTGACGCTATATCTAAGCTCTTAAAAAAATCAGCTTCAGATTTAACGTCTATAAGTTTACTTTCTAATTGATGTATTTTGCTTTGTTGATCTTCAAATCTAACTGTTAGTTGACTGATAACATCTTTTAAACTTAGCTCATTAATTAATGTTTTAGCATAAACTTTATCTTTATTATCAAGTAAATCTATTAACCAAGGCTCATTGCTTTGAAGTAATGTATTGTTAGCAACGTTACCAAATTTATTTAATATGCTTAGGTTTCTGACTGTTGGGTTATTTTTGTAATTCCAATATAAAGTTCCCACATTGCTGCAACCAACGTTATCTAAGTCATGTACTCTCAACTCTTTGATCATTTCTTCTATTGGTTGCATCGATTGCTCCACTCGCAACGTTAATATTAAATAAAACCGATATTTAAACAGCTCAAATCTATTCTTTTTTCACACTTAGCTTGTATATCAAAAGGCACAACCCACAGCTTCAATTTTCCGTCTTTGTAATTAAAACTATGCTCAAACGGGTTTTCAAGCGCTTTTGTTTTAGGGTAAATAAGAACTAAATCTCCTTTACCATTTAAGTAAGTATGACCATAGCCAAGCATCTGATAAAAATCATCTTGAGAAAGCCCAAACTTGTCTTTTCGTTTAGAGTTTTTCTCGTTTATTAATTTCCATTTTGTATCAAGCACAATGTCATTATTTTTATCAATATCACTTTTGCGTGAGATATATAAATCCGGTTTTAATAAAAAATATGGCTTATTACCATAATCAACTAAAGACTTACTGCTCACCTGGGCAGATACCTCACCCAAACCTATAATATGCTTTTTTAAATACTGAGCTACATAACTTTCAAACACCGCTTCCATAGGAAACAACAACGAAAATGCATTGCTCTTGCCCTGCAAAGTTAACGGAGAAAACCCATCAATAATTAGCTTTGTCCACGCCAGTGGGGCTTCGTAATACTTCATTCCTCTATCTAGCTTAACGCTGGCAAAGTCATTTTTTACATTATTACTTAGTGGTATGTCTGCAAAAGCAAATAACAGCTCTTGCAGTAGTTTTTGGTTATTAGCACTGCGGCTATAGCCTTTCACCTTTACAAGTGCGGTGTGTATTAATCGATTAACCGGCCTGTCTTGTAAATACTCTTCGTACTCAACATAAAACTTATGTTTATTAATAAAGTTATGCTTAACTTGCTTACCTACCAAAAGCTTACCTTTTAAAAAGGCAACGTTATCTTCTTTTAGTACATAGTCACTTTTAAGCCCGCGCTTTATTAAGGTATTTACAGAGGCTAAAAACTGGCTAATAAAAACCTCTAGTAAAGGTATTTTATTTTCAGCTAAATTAGCATTATTAGTTTGTAAGTGCCTAAACTGCTTAAGTGATTTTAGCATCATTAGTAATGACACGCGCGAGGCACTGTCATCACTATTTTTAGCTACTTTAGGCAATACTTCTATTTGGCTTCCATCGGGTGTAAAAATCACACCGGCATAGTTTTTAACTTGCAATACTTCACAATTATCAACTTGCTTTAAGCGCATAAATCGGCTTTCTGATTCATCACATAAACATAATTTTTTTAAATAATTATATGCTTCTCCAGAAATAGGTTTTATCTGGGGCGATGCTTGTACTTTGTCACTTTTATCATCACCATTACCCAAATACCCAAACTCAAAAACAGTAGTTTGCTTTTTTACTGCTAGCATTATGAATTGCTCGTTTCAGACTCTATACCTGTAACGGTCTGCTCAGCCAAATTAGGTTCTTTATCTGAATTAGCCGATTTGTCTTGTTTTTTTAATACCGACGCATCATAAATGGCTTGATAAGCCAATGCCTGGTGCCATGCTCCACTTTCGTCATTAAAGTCAGTTAGTTTGTAGGTAGTCTTTTTATCGTCGTAGGTTTCTAAACCATGTTCTTCACCGAAAATATCATTGTATGAAGCAGTATGCTGTTGAATAAATACAAACTGGCTCTGCGCATCGGTCTTTTTGCGGTTATCCCCCAGAACTAAACGTATTTTGTTCCAATCTTCAAAAAAGTATTCTTCTAATAATGGGATAATTTTATTTTTAAATATACGCTGAAGCTCACAAAAAGCTTTAACGTCACTATTTTCCTCACCGCTATTCAATGCATCTAGTACTGGCATAAAGAACGCATGTCCTAAGGTATGCTCACGATCATAAAGTACTTCAATTCGTTCATTCATTGTTAAAAGCAGCTTAGATAGATTCAACTTAACACCGTCAATACCTATGCAATATGGCATATCGCTTTTATCATTTAAGACACGGCAGTCAGGCATCATTTCTATAAAATCAAAACGACGTCGCAATGCAGTATCCATCATCGCTAACGACCTATCAGCCGTATTCATAGTACCAATAATATAAAGGTTATCAGGAACACTAAACCGTGATCCTGAATATGGTAATGTAGCAAACAACGCTTCTTTATTATTTCCTGAGCGTTTAGATGGTTCGATTAATGTAATTAACTCACCAAATATTTTTGAAATATTACCTCTGTTAATCTCATCAATAATAAGAACGTAATTGGAAGGGTTAGTTTGTATTTTAGTTGTAGAAACCTCAACATCATTTTCTAGTAAATGACTAATAGTATTAGAAACATTTAATCTACTTAATGGGTAAAAT
Source organism: Pseudoalteromonas sp. SG45-3 (assembly GCF_014164075.1). Lineage (NCBI taxonomy): Bacteria > Pseudomonadati > Pseudomonadota > Gammaproteobacteria > Alteromonadales > Pseudoalteromonadaceae > Pseudoalteromonas > Pseudoalteromonas sp. SG45-3. The sequence goes on from NZ_JACJEN010000017.1 coordinate 38,049, forward strand.
GTAGGTAAATTAAATTGTTTGTTATCGTTTAGCACTTTAAAATCAACAGAAAAGTCTTTAGCTAACCATTTAATAGGAAGCTGATGGCAAAAATCATCTCTTGTTGGTAATCCCTTAGGGTTATATAAATACTCTCCTGTAATTACACCAATTGCTTCAACAGACGAGTTGCTGTTGATGCATAAAACAAGGTCACCAGGTTTTGCCTCTTGTGAAAAATAACGTAATGAATTTTGATTGTTTTTACCTTGTGATTTATAGTAATCATTTCTATTACCGCCAGCTAAGTCTCCAGTGTGCTTCCAGCCAATCGCCCCTATATTATTTTTTAAGCAGTGTGATTTGGCTGGATTTTCGTGAGTCCCTTCAATTGACAACTTCCAAACTCGCCCATCACGGTTAATTTCACTGTCTTCACTTACAAAAGGCTCCGAAGCTTTATCACTTAGTGACTTGAATATGCCACTTTCTGTAACATAAGTTAAATCACCAGACTCAGTTTCCCTTGCTTTAACTCCCTCAACAAACTCTTCATACCCGTAGCTTTGGTGAAATGTTACAAATCGAACTCTACCTTCATCACATAGTTGTTTATATAGCTCAGTTAATTGTGATCTTTGAAGCTCTGTAGCACCTAAATTCTCATCAATTTTAATTTCTGCATATTTAGAAGGTTCTGCAGCTTTAACAGCAGCTTGAACGGTGTGATAGGTTTTACCTGTTCCTGGTGGACCATATAATATTTGATTTAGAGGGGATGCAGATATCTCAAATTCACTGCTATCATTTATAATGAACTGTTCAGTAGTATCTTGTTCTGTAGTTTCTTCATCTTGAGAGTAATCTATGGGATTTCTTTGACCCCCATTCATTTCACTATTTAATTGCTCTTTTATATTGTCTAAAAATGGGGAAAGTTTTTCTATTGAAGTTAGCTCTATCCTTTTTTTTTCTTTAAAAAACTTACTATTAAGAGATACTCTTACAGCATCGGAAAAAAAACTTACCGTAATACGAGGTATACCTTGTTTTAAACTTAAATCTTTTACACCAAACCTAAAATAACGTTTTTTTTCTTTGGTATTATGCGTTGTATAGCAATCACACTGTGGGAAATACTGACGAATTAAACTATAAACCTCAGTAAACAGTCTTTGTTGCTTACTGCTTCGAGATTCTAAAAACACCGTATTTCTTTCATCCATATAAGTAATTAAAAACTCTTCAAATTCCATTTTTTATCCTTTTATTTTGCGTGAGTTGTACAAAAAAACACCTTTGCAAATAAATAGCGATGCATGTAATACATCGCTATTTTTATAATTTACATTCTACAAGGTGCTCTCAGACGATTAATTATAACGTTTCAAATTCTTGCTTAATTTTTTCACCAGTCATGCGCCATTTATGGAAGTTATCACGCTGCTCGGTACGCCCAGCTAAGTTATTTTCAAGCTCAGCTACGCCTTTTTCAAGTTCAATAAATGACTGGAAAAACTTTGAAACAAACTCATCACCATTTACTAGCTCTAAAAGCTCTTTTCGTTGATTATTAAAGTTCATAACCATCTCTTCAACTCCGGCTTGGAATTTTTTTTCTCTTTCTCGCTGTTTGTAACTATCCCATGCTTCAAATGCAATGCCCGCGGCAGCTAGCACACCATTCATAGCATTAGCCGCTTTTACAGCTCCCCAAGGTTTAAACTTAAGTAAATTAGATAAATCCATACCGACGAAGCCAGCAAGGCTCTTAATTCCGTCTCTTGCTGCAATAACAGACGTGTTGTTAATTACATTACTTTTTACAAGTAAACCCACGCCTTGCTTACCGTACCCTAGCACCGCATCATTAAAATGATTTACCTCCTGCGTAAAGCTTGACGCCATACTTTTCACTTCTAAATTTGCAGAGCGTAAATAGCGATCAAATTCACTTTGTAACCTTGACGAAATAACAACGCCGTCATCTCCGACCTCTCGTTGAAAGAAGTCATTAAATGTTTCTAAGTCAGTGCCTTGAACTTGTAAAATCAAATCTGCAAAATAACTTGTTACAAAATCACGCAACCCTACACGTGAATCCGAAATCAAACCTTGTGTTTTAGTTAACTTTGCTTTCATCGTATCTACAACATCAAGCATTTTTTCAACCTCTTGCCCGAGCTTTTTGTCGTTTTCAATGGCCAGCGGTAACTCTTCGTTTAGCACATCTCTCACAATGCTATTTTTAGCTTCAACAACAATGCTTTCGACACCACCATTACTGGCTACTTTTTCATTTGTCGCGGCTTGCAGCGACTCAATGTGAGATAGCTGTTTAAACTTTTCAAGATTATCAAGCCAATACTCGGTCCCCATATCAAAAGGATTAGCAGCAACAGCAACAATAGATAAACCATCAGCTTCATCTTGCTCAAGGTTTATTAAATCCTTTAAGCGGTTAACTACATTTCCTTTTTTTACATGTAAATTTTCATTGTATTCATTTATATCTTCAACATCGGCCACTTCATCAAAGCGGCTTAATACAAATACTGTTCTTGGTAGTATATTTAGCGTTCTAAATAACCACTTTAAGTCTTCTTGATGGCTATCTTTAATAGGGTTAGTCGAATTCATCACATATAAAACTAAATGCGCTTCGCTCACGTATTTTTTAGTAATGTCTTTGTATTTTTCTATTGCAGAGCTGTCTGCATTTATTTTTTCTTTAAAACCAAAAAGCCCTGGAGTATCAATTAACTGAAGACCATTACTAACACTATAAACCGACACTGCATCAGACGACTCTTGCTGGCTAATATTCATTGTGGATTGGTCTAAGCGTTCCATCCATGCTGCAGCAATTGATGTTTTACCTTCTGAAAAGCCACCTATTAAAGCAATTTTCAAATTATCATCAGAGAGCGACTTAATAGCAGTATCTAATTTATTAACTAAAGATGAGTCAATATTGATACCCAATCCTTCACCCTGAAGCAAAAAATTATGTAACTGGTTTAATATATTAAGTGTGCTCTCTTTTTGAGTATTAAACGTTTTTAATGTTGCTTCCATTATAGTTCCTTGTCTAACTGTCTTGATGTTTTGTGAAGCTTTTCAATGGAAATTGAAAGTATCTTATTAATTAATGCGGTGTGTTCAATTGGGGTCTTTAAAGAGAGCTTTATAGTATCAATCTTCTCTTCAAGCTCTTTGAGAGCATTAGCTATATTTGTGTTTGCAGTGCTATGAAGTTCCTTAGCAATATCGTCGATATTTTTATTCGCAGATTTTTTTTGCTGTGACATTCTATAGCTTGAACCAATTAAACTACGAGCTGATTTAAAAACAGAAAAAACCAGCCCCACAGCCCCAAGTGCAATTGCAGCTATACCCGCACCTGATATAGCAAGTAAAACCCCGCCAACTATTGAGCTTATTATTCCAACTACATTTACGCCATTGTCTATCTCTGCAGATAAATTAAAATTAATATCAAAGCCCTTCGTTTCTAAAGATGAAAAAGTACTAAACAATTCATTGGTATGTTTTTGAAAGCGTATCACAATGCCATTAACCTCTTCAGCAAACTCACTAAGGTGGCTATTTATATCTTCAGGTAGGTTTTCATCAAACTGGCTTTGTGCTCGACTAATCGCACTTTTTAGCTCGTATTTAAAGTCATTATTACTTATATCATTATCAATCTCCTTATAAACCGAATCACGCACTGATGATTTAAAGATATTAACACTCGTACCAACTGAAGTTAGTAACCTACTTTTTAAGCTACTTAAAGCAATATCTAATTGTTCTGAAGCAGAACCTATTTCTTCCTTTAATTTAGTGTGTAATGGTTCAAATTTTTCATCACGTAAAGCCGTAATACTGCCACTTGCTCCCCTTAAAACCTGATTTGCTTTGTTGAAGTTGGCTTTAATAATTTTAACTTTATAGTCTTTTATTAAATCGCTAACTAAAAACTGTTTTAAGCCAGTAAAACCGCAGTAATCCAATAAATACTGTTCGTTATTATCCTTCAAAAACTTTTCTTTACGTTTATCATCTGCTGATCCAGCGACTAAGCAGTTTGCAGCAGCAAGGTAACCCACTAAACCACATACACTTTTAGTACCTTGATAGTTTTCGCCCAATTGCTCCGTCATTTTAGTGTCAAGCTCAGCTAAACTAGCTAACTCGCTTTCGCTAACAAGTTGACTTTTTTGCAGCTGCAAAGGGTTAGTAATACGCTTATTGTAAATACTATAAACTTCGGTCTGGTCGCCTAAGTGCTCTTTTATTTTCTCTAAGGTGCCTTTGTTTTTATCATCACCCGTTTGAGGTGCAGCCGCTTTAGACGTTACATAAAAAACAGCATGCGCTTTGTGTACTGCGCTCCAAATACTTTTCCCTACTTTTTCTTCTTTACCTTCAATACCAGGGACATCTAAAACCGTAAACGTACTTTCATCACCTTGCATTGAGTAAGATTGGCTATCTAAAGTATAATCTGAGCGGCCATCACCAATAATGGCACCGTCAGCATAAGGCGCTAACTTCTCAAGGTCGCCTTCCATAAGCTCTAGTTTCAAACATGCAGCATTGTAACGTTCGTCATTTTCAGACACTTCGTTCTCTGCTTGGGCAACGTTCTCATCAAGTATTAATTTTGTACTTTCAAGCTGCTCCTGTTTCGTAACTAGTTGTGCTTCTTCAGGAAGTTTACTAAAAAAGTGCCAGATTTTTTGAAAAATATTAAATGATGCAAGCTTAGACTCTATCGCTTTATTAAGCGTAGCTAGCTCGTTTTTAAGGCTGCTGAGCTGTTCATTACTTTTGTCTTTAACGCTGTTCAAGCTTTGCTCAAGTACAACTTTATTATCTTTAAGCTCGGCTATTTCTTGGTTAGTTTTTTCAAATGACGCGCTATCGATATTTAATAAGGTAACAAGTTCTTTAAACTTATTTTGTGAGGAAACTTTTTGAGGTTCTGCTAATAAAATACGTAGCGTTTCAATAATAGTCGATTTACCTGCATTTGTTTCTCCATAAAATGCAACTGTAAACGTATCCCACTCGGAGTTAGCTTTTAGCTTATCTAACTCGCCCGCTATATTAGCATCCAACTCATTAAGTAAATTACGGCTAAATGTGGCTATTTCCTTATCTGTAGTTTCGACTTCTGTTGCTTCAATGGTGTTAATCAAATCCTTAATTACACTTTGCAGCTCTACATATATTAATTCCGGTTTTTCTTTAGAAATCACAATAACTCCCTATTTTATTTTTATAACTACGCCTTATATATTAAAGCGTATCAATCCATTAAAAACTTCAGATATTAATCTTATTATCGTTAGTTTAAATTATACAATCACCCTTAAGGGTAACTACTCTGAGTATGGTGTTAGTTCACCTTTTATTAACTGACCCATCCTCTTATTTTTAAAATCTTGATGCCCTTTTGCGTGCTTTGATGCATCGATATTTATCACATTTAAGTCCGTACTGTTGCCTAATGGGCTTAAACCAATGGGCTGGTGATCAAACAAGCAACCTGCGCTATAACCATATTTTAGCGTGCTATCAGTTTGACTCATGCAGTTTATAAACTTGGTTCGAGTATGTTTTTCAAAGATGAGATCCCATACTTCTAGCTCCGATGAAACCGCACCGGCAAGAAAGTAGGCCGTTGACACTAAAGGGGGGGGAAGCTCGGCCATTGTATGATGAATAACTCTGGCGCCTAGAGAGTGGCCCATCAGAATACAACCGTGCAATTGAGTGGTATTTTCAATTGCGGCAGATAGCTCAACACCTACAGCACGTGTTTCATGAAAAGCATTTTTCCAGTGCCCAGCTGCTTTATTTACACCAATGGCAACTGCACTCGCCATAAGAGCAGCGACCCCGTTTTGTGAGAGTAAATTTGGCGATGTTGTTTCTAGTAAACCTTTATCGGAAATAACATCTAATAAATTTCCTGCATCCCACTTTGCATGAACAACTCTATTATCTGGGTAAAGTTCATCAACAACTTCTAACCAGTCATCAACTTCATTGGTATTTTTAGATAAAAAGCCATTAATAATTATTACTGTAGGCTGCATCCCTTTTCTTATTTCAATTAGCTCAAGTGAACACTTTGTATCTATTGCTCTATTAACTTTGCTATCTTTAGCTAAAAATAATTTCACTTTATTTAACACTGCAACTTCCTTGTTTTCATAATTTTTTGCGGTCAAATTTCAACCACACTGGCAACAATGCCGACCTGCAAATAGCGTGTTACTTCTTACTGGTTTTTGCTGCTTTTTTAGCGGCTTTTTCTAGCTTTTCGGCTTCAAGTCGGGCTGCTTTTATGCGCGCTAATAACTTGTCGGCGGGTTCGTCGCTTGGGTCTTGTGGTACAAGTTCACCGCGAAAGGCTTTGGCTAATATCGATTGCGTTAGGTTATCAACTCGCTGTTTGGCATTCGCGAGATTCTTTTCTAAGGTATCGGCTAAGGCGAAGTATTGTTCTACAAGACGGACGATTTCGGTTTGTTCTTCCAATATAGGTAGTGGAATAGTTGATTCTCTACATTGAGTGAGAGAAATGTTTACCTGCCCAACCGAACCTTTCGTACTTGGCATAACTTTACGAACAAGGTCACCCTCACACAGAACAAAATATAAATACTGTTTATTCAATTTTGTATTGTCTGCTCTAAATAAAGTAATAGCTTGGTTTAAGTTCCACTCTGGGTATTGATCATCCAATATCGCAACTTTACCTAAAGGAGGACCGACTATATTCATCAAGACATCACCAGGTAAAGCAACTGAGCGCTTAAGCTTTTCTGCGTGAACTTTTTCAGTAACAAATTGCGGTCTATAATCAAAGTCTATTTTTTGATTAACGATATTGTAGACTTTTAGAAATGGAACTTTTCCACCTTGATCGAATGGGTTATCTCTAGGAGTAGATCCACTTTGAACTTTTTCACAGACTTCAGTAGCAGTCTTTACATCCCATTTAATCGGAACGGTAGTGCCTAATTCGGTTTTATAATCTTTGCATCCACGCCATTGTTCTGTAAGTTTTCCGGAGACGGCGGCGGCGAGGACGGATTGGCGAAAGCGTTTGATGATATCCGGTAAGTTGTTTAGGCGTTGTTGTATGGTATCGACCTGCGCCAATACGCTATCAAGCTTTTCAACAATGCGCTTTTGTTCTTCAATAGGGGCTAATTTAACTTGAAGCTCTTTCAATTGATTTATGTAAAAACCTTTTTGAGCATTACCTCTTGCATTCATGCTTATGAATGACTGAACTTCAGGGTTATCTAATGAATACTTGAGAAAAACTGAATCGACCTGTTCAGAGCCTAATACAGAAACACTTCGCTGTAAGGCAAACTTTCCACTAGCTTTATCAACTACAGCCGTCCTTCCTAATGTAGCTACTGTTGTTAAAAGTACATCCCCTATCGATACTCGCGTACGTTTATGCTCTATATCGAAGTCCTCTTTAGCTATAAGACGTCCCCCATCAAAGCTTATCTTTCCTTTAGATATATTTTTGGCACTTAGCATTGGTACACCAGACTCTTTAGCCTTTGGGGGGTTATGTGAGCCATCTGTAATTTTTTCACAAAATTCTTGAACAGCGGTTAATACCCACCCCTTAGGCAATTTTATTTCTCCTAGCTGAGTCATTATTCACACCCCTCAATGACTTTTTTCTCTAACCCAAATTCTTCTGCTAATAGCGCGACCTGCCCTTCTGCTTGATCAATTGCGCCAAGATCTATCATCAGTTGATTCATTTCACGCAAGGCTTCGGTAAGCTCTGTCATCGCTTCTGTCGCTAGTACATCGGGCTCAGGCAAGTTTGCAGCATCGGTTACTGAGTTATCTTTAAGCCAGGTTATATCTAAGCTATCGTTTTTAGCTTTAATAAACTCGCGTGAGAATTTGCGCCAACGAGCGTTTTCTATTAGCTCAGGGCTGTCAGTGTTTTTAATATCTTCATCATTGATAGGTGTAGTACAACCTAAAATGTTGTAAACGCCTTCTTCACGCTCTGCTTGACCGTTAACATCATCGCCGTAAACCGCTTCAAAGCTTTCGAGGTATTTGTGAGTAAATGGGCTGCGCTTACCAAAGGTTTGCATGTTGGTACGTAAGTCGTAAACCCAGGTGTTGGTTGTGCAGTCTTTATCTTGATGTGGGTTATCAACCGTACCTTTTTGGAAAAACAACACGTTAGTTTTAACACCTGCGGCGTAAAATATACCGGTAGGCAGGCGTAAAATTGTGTGTAGGTTACATTTGTGCATTAAATCAGTGCGTATTTCAGCCCCTCTGCCGCCTTCAAATAATACGTTATCGGGTATTACCACGGCAGCACGACCACCTGGCTCAAGGCTATTGTATATGTGCTGCATAAAACACAGCTGTTTGTTTGATGTTGGGTATACAAAAGTACGGGTAATATTAGTGCTGCTTGCCGAACCAAACGGTGGGTTTGTGAGTATTACATTGGCTTTAGGTAGGTTTTCGCCATCGTTACCTAAGCTGTTACCAAGGCGAATTGCACCGCCTAACTCGTCATTGCCTTCAATGTCGTGTAACAAGCAGTTCATTAATGCAAGGCGGCGGGTTTCGGGTACTAGCTCAAGCCCAACAAAGGCACGTTTCATTTGGAATTCTTGAGTGTCGTCGTCTAGGTCGTCTAAATCGTTGGTTTGGCTTTTAATGTATTTGTCGGCTTCGATTAAAAAGCCAGCGGTACCTGCTGCGGGATCTTGAATAATTTCGCGTGGTTGCGGCTTTAGTAAACGCACCATTGTTTCTATTAGTGGCCTTGGCGTAAAGTACTGGCCGGCGCCTGATTTAGTTTCGTTAGCATTTTTTTGTAATAAGCCTTCGTACATGTCGCCAAAGTCGTCACGGGTTTTAACTATGTTTTCACCGTCGCCGCTTTCGTACCAATCTAGGCTGTCCATTGTGGTTACAAGCTCTGTAAGCTGCCCTGCATTGGTAATAGTGGTGTTTACGTTTTGGAATATGGCACGCACAATAGCGTGGTCGTCGTTACCTAGCTGTACCAGCATGTTGCGGTAAAATTGCAGTTGGTCGAGCCCTATTTTGCCTTTTAGGTCGTTCCAACGCATACCTTGTGGTAGTAGGTCGGTTTCGGTGCCTGTTTGCTCGGTCATTTTTAAAAACAGCAATGTGGCCAGCTCGTTTACATAGTTTTGATAAGACACACCGCCATCGCGCAGGGTGTCACACATTTTCCAAAGTTTGGCTACTAAATCATTGTTGTTCATAGTGTCTCTTAATTTTTGGGTTAGCCTTAAGGCCAACGCTTCACAGTGTTTGGTATTGTAATATAAGGGTTAAGGTAAACCTGCATTAATTAAGCAGGTTGCTCCCACATATAGTTATTAAATTGTTCTAGCACTTGGTTAAGCTCGTTATTAAAAATAGCATCGAGCTTGCGCTTACCACCTCGGCGGCGGTAATTACCGGTTTTAAAGGTGTCGTCGTCAATGGCTACTTGCTCTTTTAAGCTATTGGCTAAGCGCTCTAACCATTGTAATTGCTCGTTGCTCCACGGTTTTTGCTGCTTTATTTTAGTGAGTGCGTTATTTACACGCTCATCAAACGGTAGTAAAGCATCACCCAATGCTGCGCGGCGAATATGCCCTATTAACCGTGCAGCAATATCTTGGTTGGTGGTTTTTTTCCATGCAACCCTAAGTGTTGACTCGTCAAACGATTGCGCATCAAACCACTCTTGCAGCTCTATTAATGCTTTACGGGTTAAGTCTTTAGGTTTGGTGATAACGGTTTGTAGCGCAGCTTGACTGTTTTCGCTTTGCTCTACGAGTTTGTCGAACGCGTCTAAAAAGTCTTCGGCGTTGTCGTAATCGCCATAGCCTTCTTTAAATTCTATTAGCTCGTCTTCTATGTCGGTAAAAATAGGCTCGTGGCGTAGCTCGTTTATTTGCTTTTTAAGGTGCTCTAGGTTTTCGACCAGCTTTGGAAGTTGTGTAAAAATTTCGGCGCTTTGCTCTGGCCCTTTGGTTTTGAGGGTTTGAGCAAGGCTTGCAAAGTCGCAACCAGCAGCACCGGCCAATACGGTATCTAGGCGTTTTATTGATTGGTCTATTTGGGCTGACTTGTCTTGATTAAATACACCATGACCGACAATACGCTGTACTTTAGCCACCAGTTGCTCGTGGCTATGATGTGCAAACGAGCGGCCATCGGCTTCTAATGTTTTATAAGTTTGTGAGTCGGTTATTTCATTTACTAAGGTGTTTAACTCAACGTTTGGACGCACAACGACTGGGCGCATTGTATCTACCGATTCGAGCGAGTCGTATAAGTCGACGGCATCGTAAATAGTAAAGTTAACTTTGCCAACCTCTGGGCATAAACGTGTGGCGCGCCCTTTCATTTGCTCGTACAAAATACGGCTTTTTACTTTACGTAAAAACACGAGGTTACAAATGCTCGGTACGTCTATCCCTGTAGTGAGTAGGTCTACCGTTACCACAATATTGGGTAATCGCTCTTTGTTGTAGCGGGTGATCATACTTTGTATTTTTTTAGGATCTTTATCGCTTTCGCCGGTTATTTTAATAATGGCGTCGTGCTCAAGGTTTGGGTAATGCTTTTTAAAAGCCTCACGCAGCTCAATCACCATGTTATCGGCATGGGTGTTGTTTACACAAAATATGAGTGTTTTTTGCTTACCTGTTGGGTCGAGCTTAGTTGATAGTGATTCGGCAACTATTTTATTAAAGTTTGATGCAATAATATCGCGGTTAAAGCTGGCTACTTCAAAGTCGCGCTCGTCTTCAAGGGTATCTTGAATTAGCTCCCCCTGCGTAGTTAAGCGTGTTACTTCTGCACCTTTATCGATATAAATACCATTTTGGTTTAATTTGGTAATTATTTTTATAGGGGGTGCTTGGTCTATTAAGTACCCGTCTATCACCGCTTTGCGGTAGCTGTAACGGTAAACAGGTAAACCAAAAATATCGGTTGTGTGTAATGCGGGTGTTGCAGTAAGCCCTATTTTTACTGCATCAAAATGGTCAAGTATTCTACGGTACGTTGATACGTAGTCGAGCTGGTTTCTAAATTCCATTTCGCCATCGGTTTGTTCTTTATCAAGAATATAACCACGGTGTGCTTCATCTACTATTATGCAGTCGTAGCGTTCTACTGGCATAAATTCATCGCTTTGTAGCGTACGCTTAACTAGCGATTGAATAGTTGATACATGTATTTTAGTTGCGTCTGACGGGAACTTATCGGTCAGGCCTTTTATATTAAATATGGTGTTAAAAGGCACATCGTTTATGCGTGTGTCATCAAACGAGTTTAATGCTTGCTCTCCCAGTGAGCGCCTATCGACCAAAAACAAAATACGATTAAATCGGCGTGATTGTATTAGCCTATACATAAGCGCGATAGCGGTACGGGTTTTACCTGTACCTGTTGCCATAGCAAGTAATATATTTTGCTGACCTTTTTTAATGGCTTGCTCGGTGGCTGTTATGGCTTCTTTTTGAAAATAACGAAGGCCTAAGCCTGTTGGTTCGTTAGTTTCGAGCCATTGTTGCGCGGCATCTATGTTGCCATCGAGCTTAGCTTTTAGTTCGCCTGGTGTATGCCACGCCGGTAATGCTTTAGCTTGGTTACTCACTTTACGAACATCACGATACCAAATACCGCTTTTACTTAATAACTGGCGGCGGTACTCTCGCCCGTTTGTAGAAAATACAAATGGTATTTTATAGCTGCGTGCGTTTGGCTCTTTGGATTCTTTCCACGTAATTTGGTAGCTGTTTTGAGTTTGTAGCTGCTCTGCTACTTTTTGATGCTCTGCATCGTTTGCAGCTCGCGCTTGGATTTCTGCGTTTAAATGATCAAGATTAAAGTAAATGCTATAACGCTCTGCCTCGGCTAATTTGCCGCATACGTCGGTATTTATTTTTTTAGCTTCAACAACCCCTACTGGTTGTAAACCTACAAACAATACATAGTCGGCAAAGCCTGTTTTACCTGTTTCGTCGGTATCAGTTGGCCATTCTGCTATAGCTAGGTTTTTGCCTATTTGGGGGCGCGTACCATTTGCATAATTTAACACAGGCGTGTCGGCAGCCCAGCCTGCATCACGCAATTGCTGATCGATAAGAAAGCGCGTTTCTTTTTCTGATAAATCTAAGCGGCGCGCGGCTGCACGTTGAGTGATCTCTTGTTTGTATGCTTTGCGCTCTGCTTGTGTTTTTTGTGCAAGCTCTGCTTCTTTGGCTTGTAACTGTGCTTCAAGCGCGTTTACTCGGTCTTGTGTTTGTTGCTCGGTTTCTTGCTGCTTGCCTTCTAAAATAGCAATATAACCACTTAGCGCGGTAAGTTGATTTTTGTTTTGAGCAAGTTCACTATCGGTTTGTGCGTTACTATTTAATGCTTGTTGTAGCGCTGCTTTTAGCTCTGTTACTTGGTGTTGGTATTCGTTTTCTTGTTGGCCGTCTGGTAGTACAAAAATAGGCGCTGCAAAATCAACGTCTTTTTTAATTAGTCGGTAATACCAAATACTTAAACGAAATGTTAAACGCAGTGCCATTTCGGCATCGTCTAAATCGTTGTGGTAGTCGTGAACCGCTTGGTTACCAACTTTACGCAGCATGTGGAATATGTTGATTATAGAGTCATCAACCCACGATATTTTTGCAAGCTCTCTGATAAGGTCAACTTGCGTAGGGGGGAGTTCTAAATCAAGAAGTTTAGCAATGTGCTTGGCTGAGGCTTCTCCAAACATACGCAGTTTTACTAATGTGGTATTAGGATCGTCAGGAAAATTCTTTTCCGCAGCAAACGCTATGCGATAAAGAATATCGTTCACACCTTTTAAGAATTCAAAGTTTGATTTTTTCACTGGCTACTTCTCCTTTTACTCAATAGGTATTGGCAACTTATATACCAACACTATTGTCCTTTTTATTTTTCGTGTTTGATGTTTAAGCGCTTCATCCAATTGCTAAGCGTTTGGTGATCTTTTAAATTAAGCATTTGGGCAGCGTGGCTTTTAACATTTCCACTTGCTTTTAAAGCAGCTAAAACATAAGCTTTTTTATAATTATCAACTAATTGCGTAACATCTATTTTATCGTCGTATGACAGTGTAATATCTGTAAAGCTTTTATTTTTAGCGCGGTTTATCATGGCACTTGATAAGTCATTTTCAGTTATTGTTTGTGAGTCAGACCATAAAAATGCACGGTTTAATGTACTCCACAGCTCTCTAATATTACCTTGCCACGGCTGAGATAAAATAAACTTTATTCCCTTTTCGGAAATATTTTTACTTATGTAGTCGGGATGTTTACTACCTGCTTTATTTATTTGCTCTACAAGTTGATTAACAATAACAGTGATATCTTCAATGCGCTCTCGTAGTGCTGGCATTTGTATAATGCCCACTGCTAAGCGGTAAAATAAGTCTTCGCGAAACTTACCTTCTTCTACTAGCTTTGATAAATCTTTATGTGTGGCTGCAATAACTCGAACATCGACATTAGTGGTTTGGGTGTCACCTAAACGGTTGATCTCGCCTTGTTGTAATGCTCTTAAAAGCTTTACCTGAATCTCGGGGGTTAATTCACCCACTTCATCTAAAAATAAAGTACCGCCGTCGGCCTGTTCAAAAAGCCCTGGGTGGTCTTTTTCAGCTCCAGTGAAGGCCCCTTTTTTATGACCAAACAAGGTTGAGTCAACAAGGTTTTCTGCAAATGCTCCGCAGTTAATGACTTTTAATGGCTTATTTGCTCGTAAGCTTCCTTTATGAATGGCGGTAGCCATTAGCTCTTTACCGGTTCCGGTTTCACCAAGGATAAGTGCAGGTACTTCTGAGGCTGCAATTTTTTTAGCTTTGTTGACTACATTTTGCATTTGCACTGATTTTGCAGTCAGTTTTGAAAAAGCTTGTTCAATTTTAGGCTCAGAGGTTGCCGTATTCGCTATGTTTTTAGATGCGGACTTTACATATTCTTGGCCAAAATCAATCGGGATATCAACGTGTAGCAACTCATTTTGTGGGGTTGCTTGAAGGAATTGAACGTTCGATTTACCTTTACCGATAAGCACAGATAAAGTGGTCATTGCAGGCGTGCCAGAGGTCAGGTTTATTGATAATGAATCAGCCTCTTCACTTAATTTATTGATCCAAAGAGCTGTTACCTGATGAATAGACTCATAATCAATTGGGCTGGCTATATTGGCTTTATGTACCTGAATATCATGATATGGTTTTCCAATTGTAGCCATTCGCTTTTTTACAAAATCTTCAAACTTTTCCCAATACTTATGCTGATGATTAGAGAGTATTACAATTTTATCAAAAGGAGTTTGAGAGTTAGTAGCGAGAGTTGATATTGAAGCATTTTTTTCACCATCGAGCATATTGTCAATGTCTTTAGTGCCCAGCCAAGAAAGAAGTATATTCACAGTCCGCTTGCTCATATTGTTACTTTGTAAAGTATATTACATTAAATAATATAATTTACCCATAAAAAATAGCTACTTAACTTTATTTTTTGTATAAAGATTAATACAAATGGATTGGTATTTTATTGCAAGGTTTAACTGGCTTGATTTTATGCTAATACAGGCTTTTTATGCGTTTTAATAAAAGAGGTTGCGATCCTATTTAATTTATTTAATAATCTTTTCAGAGCTTTACTGATGAGCTCGTTTCGCCCACTTTAAGCGCAGTCCTGTCGGATAATCATACTCTCAAATAAAAATAGTTAAACATTTAACATGCGTAATGTTAGTGGGCGGACGTAAGCATATTTAAGGTTTACACTATGAATCAGTTAGAACAATACTTTCCTTCTGGCCTGTCTATTTCTCGCGCCAAAAAAGATGCAAAAAAACTAAAAAAAGCAAAGGCAATCCCTTTAAACCAAGCACTAGATGAAATTGCTCAAAGTGAAATGAATTTAACTTGGGAGCAAGCATTAAAGGCTTTGTCGTCCAACGATTATGGACAAAATGAGCCCCTGAACGAGGAAATGTTAACGTTGCCAGAAGCAGTATTAAGTGCAGAACAAACATCGTCTGAAGCAATGTCCGAAGAAAGTTGTGAACAGTCAGATGAACAAGATGAGTTATTAGATGAAGATGAAGATGAATATGATGATGAAGAGAAGGGGGAAGTAAATTTCACCCATACAATATATAACTCACAGCTAATAGCATTTGAAGAGATGGTAGACAAGAATAGTGGACAGGCAGATACATTTATATATCCTGCAAACGAAGTTTTCATTCAGGGTAATGGAAATGGTACTAAGCAGTGGCCGTCACCATTGGCTGCAACCGAAAGCAATGCAGACCTCTTCTGCGATATGCTTAATAAGTTCAGCCTACGTATTTTTGAGTATGACCTAATAGATACAATCTATGAAGACGAAATTGGTGAAACTTCTTATGAAATGTGGTACGAATCAAACTGTCCAATCTATGAATCTAGTGACTGTGAGCGCGAAATTACCGCAGACCCAGACTACATACATGTTAAATCACAGCGTTCACTATATTTCGTAATAAATATGGTTCGCTCCACCCTGATAAGCTGGGAATTAGAAATGTAGCTAGCGTAAATTTGCTGGCTTTACTTACTCTATATTTTAATAAAGTAAAGCCATATTAATCGTATTGCTGATATCTGGGAGCGAAATGCTCCCTTTATATAAAAACACTTAAAAAAACAAAAACACAGTGTAATTTTGCTTTTAATGTCAACAAAACGATTGGGCTAAATTTAAACCTTGCCATTAAAAACACCTATCTACTTCGAAATTGCCATTAAAAACCTGCAAATATTGCCGTTCATGTTATTTTTTAAATTAAAAACAACTAAACGCTTGCATTATAAAACAGGAGCATTTAAAGTTCGAAACATAGGAGGGTAGCAATGCTATTCCTCTGCAGTCTCCTCAGTAAATGGAGATAAATAAAAATATACAATTAGTTTATAAAAAATTAGTTAGCCTGTTGTGCTACTAAGTTGTGTTCCCCGCTTTGGCGGGGGTGAACGGCAAGACGCTGTAGCAAAAAAAATTTAGTTAGACAGTCGTGCTGCTAAATTGGTTTCCCCGCTTTAGCGGGGGTGAGCGACAAAACACTGTAGTAAAGAAAATTTAGTTAGACAGTCGTGCTGCTAAATTGGTTTCCCCGCTTTAGCGGGGGTGAGCGACAAAACACTGTAGTAAAGAAAATTTAGTCAGACAGTCGTGCTGCTAAATTGGTTTCCCCGCTTTTGCGGGGGTGAGCGACAAAACACTGTAGTAAAGAAAATTTAGTCAGACAGTCGTGCTGCTAAATTGGTTTCCCCGCTTTTGCGGGGGTGAGCGACAAAACACTGTAGTAAAAAAAATTTAGTCAGACAGTCGTGCTGCTAAATTGGTTTCCCCGCTTTTGCGGGGGTGAGCGACAAAACACTGTAGTAAAAAAAATTTAGTTAGCAATTGTAACTACTAATTTTTACCCTCCGCGTAAGCAGAGGTATATGAAAACTAATCTGTATATTCCTTGTGGTTGGTAGGTATGTATTTTTACATATCTATCGACTCATTGAACCATCTACCTCTAAGTTACTTCCTCCTATTCAGTCGTATTTAATAGTTTTAAAAACTCATTTTTATATACACCTTAATCTTTTTTATCTGGTGATAGTCTAATTAATGCTTTCAACAAAAAAGCGCCCTGATTACTCAGAGCGCTTTGCGTTTAGGACAAATAAACAAGAGGGTTATACAAATTTAAATAACAAATATCTGAGCGCTACCTTCATACTACGTTTATCACTCTGGCAATCTTTTTCATAATTAATAATGCCGATAATCATTTTAGTGCAAAACAAACTCAAAGCTATAAACCAGGCAAAATTTTGAGTTAGTTGGTACTGTAAAAACAGTATAGCTGAGCCACTAAATGCGATAATCGAATAGACAGCTTCTATTCGATACCGACTAATTGCTTTCAATATTTTGGGCATTAAAAACCATCATCAAACGAGTCAAAAGCATCAAAACAATCGTGCTCTATAGAGTCTCCTATCGACTCTTCAATTTCATAAACGGTCATTACTCGATTAGATTGGCCCACTACATTGCCGCCAACATCTACAATATTAGCGCTCGCATTTGTGATAGGTAATCCTGTTGTTGGATTAATAGCAATATCATTAGCGTCATTATTTTTCATTTTTTAAACCTTCTTAATTATTAATTTATGCTTTCAAATTTAATGATTTCGTGATAAAAAACAAACTTGTTTGACTGCGCAGCTCAGCAACAAACAGTTTGAATTAAGCAATTAGCCCTTCCCTTACTCCACCTAATTTTATTAAGTAAAAACCTTTTATTCTTTTCTAAAAAATTCATTAATAAGTTTAATTTGGAGGCGGCTTTTGTCTGCAAGACAGGTTTTTTAAAACGCATTTTTCGGCACGACAAACTGCAAAAATAGCGCCTCAGAATGAGGCCAACAAGCGCGTAATGTGGCGTAGGCGAAGCCGTAGACACATGGAGACAGCGCGAATGTACAGGCTGGTCTGTACTAACCGCGATAATGTTTCGCATCAGCGAAATTCGATATTAATTTGGCACAAATTGATATCGAACCATCTATTTTCGTCAGAAAATAAAAGCGAAGAAAAATGCGGATAATGGGGCACCCATCGCATTGTCTGAAGCGGCAGTATGGCGGTTAGTACGGAGCGTAGCTCGTACATTCGCGCTGGGTCTACAACGCTAGCGCGATAGCGCGTCGAGTCAGCTCGTTGCGGAGCAACACCAGAGCTGGCGGGCGTTTTAGTACCTATGGTTAAACAACGAAGTTGAGAGACCATCCGCTGAAAGCGGCTTTTGTTGCGATAATTATCGCGACAATGATTCCGTGCATGCTGTCAGAGCATCTCGGAATGAAAAACGGCAATGTAATTATAAAATGATGATAATTTTTGTGTTGCGGTGCTAGTTAATTTTACTAATTAACTCATCAAAAGGACTTTTGAATTGACTCAGAAACCATCAAAAGATTTAGAAACGAACAACCTACTTCTCACTCACTACCCTCGCTATTTTGATATTGATATGCGGTATTATCCAGGCGCAAACAATCATCAAAAAGGGGTTAACCGAACTAGGTTGACCGTATTAATCGCGATTCGATTTTCCATTATTACCCCAGGCATTGTTCGTTGGTTATATTGCATCAACCATCGGTTAGCACTAGAGCATTTAAACCGGCTAGAAAACGATGGGCTATTGCGAGTGGTAAAAACACACCGAAGCCCAGACGGTCGAGTCTATGTACCTACCTACACTGCAGCCAAATTTGCAGAGGAGTTAATGGGCATCGATATACATTTTAGAGCGAATAGAAACCCTGCTCTGCAGTTCAATCAAAACAATGTAATGCATAACCTGATTAATGCATTTGTCATGCTGCGCGGTATACATAATTATCACAGTGATGAAACGTACGCCCCAATGTGGAATGGGTTTATTACCGAGCCTGAATTTAAACGTATCAATAACCTATCTGATACACGAACTGTGGATGGCGCTGTGCTACTTCCTAATGGCTCAATAGCCGCTATTGAGGTGGAACACTCTTTTAAAAATAAAACGGCACGACAGGTCATTTTACTAAAATATTTGGCCTCGTTAAGAAATAGCGATTACAGTAAGATTTTTTTATTCTCTCAATCGGTCAAAATTTTTGATGACATTAAACGACTCCACGAACAACTATTTGAGGAAATGCCGCAACGTTTTGACAAGAAGACACGAGCACCACTTCTCAGTGAGAGCGATGCTGAGCTGCTTCATTCGTCTATTATTTTCCGTACTAAATTATGTGAAGAAATTAATGAAATGTTTTATCAATAAGCGATAGATAAGCAAAGGGGGAATGGATAGTAATCCATTCCCCCTTTGCTTTTGGCCTATTTAAAGCCTTGCCAACATTATTATTAAAAACACGCTTTTGTGAAGTAATAACAAGGCGCTATATTTGCATCACGCCTTCCCCTAGAGGTGTAATCTCTATTAATGAGATTGAGCTGCTTAAACTAGGTTTCAGCTTAAGCAGTGAGCCTGCAAATAATGACTCATGGCATATTTTAGGGGTAATGATTAGGCAGTTATTTTATTATCAAAATAACTTATATTTGTCCTTTATTATTTATTTAGAAGACTGTTTATTGAATCTTGGATATTACGATCAATACGATCTTGTTCAAACTCTCCAACAAATTCATTTTCAATATCATTTTTATAGTCGTCTTCAAATTCATCCTCGAACTTGCTATCAAAAACTGAATCAAAGCGCTCTTCTGGCGCATCACTAAAGGCTTGCTCTGGCTCTTCATAAAACTCGTCATCATAATCAGGATATTCTGGTACGGGTTGGTGTACATCGTTTATTAAACAAATCATTAGTTTATATATCAGAACTTTTACGCCACGATAATTAAGGTGTTTTTTATTAAAGACTTGAGGCTCTACAATTGCCCAAAAGCCTTTAAAGTTTGGATTATCTGCGCTTAGCATGAGTTTGTTTATTTTATGATCGTTATCCCTAACAACCGTTTTTACATCTTCTAACAGGGTGATAATGTCTAGAGTAGAGGTATATCTGCAAGTCATATAATTTCCTTATTTTAAATTAACTTAATAATTATTTACTTCTCTTATTTTGAGGCTATTTATAAATAGGCACTCTCAGGGAGAAATAATGACTTTTTTTGTGAGTTTAAATTATTTATTTAAAACACAATTGGATCAGAATCTTTAAAACTAAAAAGCGAGCCTAAAGGCTCGCCAGAGTTTATGAGCTTTCTATTAACCGTAACCAACTGTCTTCTGCAGCTGCAAAATATACGTTGGGTTTTAGCATAAATAGCTGCTCAAATTCTGCACTAAACAAGCTGCAAAAGTTTGTTATGTCTTCAATATGTATGAGTAAAAAAGCATACATCTCAATACCTTCCAAATACCTCTCCGAGAACTCAGGATTAGCAGCTAGTAACTGTTGAGAAATACTAATACCCAGCACACACCCCACGCTATCTCGGTGTAAATAAACGTAATTGGTGAAGCCCAGTTCAAGTTCTTGCTTATCAACAACATCAGCTAATAGTAAAATGGTGGAAGCATCCTCCCAGGGGGATTTACTAGCGCGTACATATTGGCGTATAAACGGTGACTTTTGATCTTTCATGATTTTTCCTAATTATTTGTCCTAAAACTAACTAGGCATAAGTGAGGAGAAAAATTGAAAGGTAATATACAAACGACGTAAATTTGCAAAACACCTCAAAAACATTAAGGTTAAGATATTGTTTCAAATATTGAGAATTTAAAATGAGTGATTTTATATGGCTATTACCAGCTGCTGTGTTGACGATAATTCTAATTAAGCTTGTTAAACAAGCTAAGAAAGTAGATTAAGTAAAAAACTTAACTTTTTTGATATAGCCGACGGTAGTTAAAGTGACCAACAAGTCACTTTAAGGCCTTAAATGCGGCTTAATGTTCCCTAAAAGGCACTTTATTGTGAAAAGTGAAAAACACAAAAATGCGTTTTAATTTTTTACGCTTCTAATTTGATTTACACTCTATTGTATAAGGAACCTGAACAAAATTAGCCAGTATCTACTTTGCTTGGCATTAACACGTATCAAACGCTTTACTCGCAACAAAATAGACACTATAGTATCCATTAACCCTATTTAAAATCCACTTTAGATACACACATGTCTTTTTTGAGGTTCTATTATTAATTATTTATTATTAAGCGAAGGTGATGTGCAGCTAGCTTTTGCTGAGCATCTAAAAGAACGCCGCAAAAAAGCAAAGATGTCACGTGAGGCGTTAGCTAAAAAAAGTACGGTACCTGCTTCTACAATAAAAAAGTTTGAGGTTACAGGACTTATTTCATTCAGGCAGCTATTACTTTTGTGGCAATCTCTCGACGATTTGACTCGTTTATATGAATTAACAAAAGCGCCAACTCAAGGTAAGAATGCGCCAACGTCAATTGCTCAGGTATTAAACAATGGCCTTTAAACCCATAGAAAAGCTAGAAGTAAAACGTACACTGTCAGACTCAACAGAGTTAATGGTTGGTGTACTTGCTCAAAATAGACAAGGTGTTTACTTTCAATTCGATCAAGGCTATATAGACACATATGGTAATCTTTCGCCATTTTCACTCGCCTTCAATAGAGATGTTCAGTTAGCACCCAAAAGCCCACATAATGGATTGCATGGGGTCTTTTCTGATTGTTTACCTGATGGGTGGGGGCTATTACTACAGGACCGTGTATTCAGACAAAATAATATAATGCCTAACTTTGTTACAGCAATGGACCGCTTATCTTTTGTTGGCCATTCGGCTATGGGAGCATTATCGTTTACACCTGAAACTCATTATGATGGCACAAATGACGATGAAGCTGGTCTTGCTACATTAGGCCAACAAGCCCAAGCAATATTTGACGGACAAACAGAAGAAGTACTTTCTGCGTTAGTGGCTGCTGGTAGCTCCGGCGGTGCACGCCCAAAAGCCCAAATTTATTTTTCTGACAATAATATACAAGAATGTAGAACAAAACCTAAAACAGGTGATGATGCTTGGTTAATAAAATTCACATCCAAAAACCTCGCTTTAGGACATGAGGAAGGGTTATGTGAAGCTGTGTATTTGGATTTAGCTGAACAAGCGGGATTAAACCCTCCTCAGAGATTACTGGTACCCGCCCCAGAAGGGACCGGTGCAAAGCAATGGCTTGCCCTAAAACGATTCGATAGGTTTAAATTAATGGGTAATAAAATGGGCTGCAAACATATGCATAGTGCATGTGGCTTGCTTGATGCTGATTTTCGCACACCTACATTAGATTATGAAGATTTAATTAAAGCGAGCCGTGTTTTATGCAAATCACCTGCTGCAGGGCAATTACAATTTCGTCGGGCTATGTTTAATTTATTTAGCTGTAACCAAGACGACCACAGTAAAAACTGGGCTTTTTTACAAGAAGATTCTGGTGAGTGGGATTTAGCGCCTTTTTATGATGTCACTTTTAGTCCTCACCCTTTTAATGAGCATGCTACTTCGTTTGCTGGATTTGGAAAAAAACCGCCACTAAAAGCGATTCAAAAGCTAGCTTCTGCTGCTGGTTACGCAAATTGGAAGCAGGTACAAGTTATCATATCTGAAATAGCAGAGATTATTTTAAACTTTAAAAACACAGCAAAAGCGCTCGACGTAAATAAGCAAACGATTAGTTTAATAGAGCAACAGCTTGATAATACGTACGCCATAAATAAGCATTTAATAGGCAGTTAATTGTATTAAGCTAATAGTATTGATTTATTTATAACTCTAAAAAGGCAGCGGCAACTTTATTTCTAATTGACATTTCTAATGCCTATTTCAATGACCCTAGCAAACATGACTTCAAACTACGTTTAATTCATTTAGCTGATCAGATTGAGTTACGTTATCTACCAGTACTCTTACTTACTTGGAATCTTATTTAAGCGTTATTAGATTTAAATAATATCGATTCAAAAATTATGGTAGTTTGTGTTTTTAATTTTTTAGTTAATACAATTTGCCTTTTAAGGCTGTTTTTAAGATACTAACTAAGTGCTAACGAGTTACGTAAAATCGTAGCACAATCCATAGCACGACAAAGTAACAAGTTGTTTTTAAAGACTTTAATTGAAAACCTTATAACTATCGCAGTTAATGCATTTGTTATTTATGAGTAAAGCCATTTCCTAGCCCTTTCAATTAAAATCATTATAAAACAAAAAGATAAGTAAAAATAAAGGTGTATAAAGGCTGATTTTTGTGCAGCTCTAGTTTAATAAAAAACCGCTATTTTTCAATAAATCGTAACTCACCATTTTATTTTTAGGTGTAAATTTCAGCCATAAATTATGCCTATTTTTCTCTGTTGCTTTGTTGATCCTAATCAATAAAAATAGCTGCACTTTTACTAAGTTTGATACTATAATTTTAACTTTTCTATGTCATTTTTTAAGCTAATATAAAACTAGCTGATCTGCCGAAAAGCGCTTAAGCCCTCTAGTCATACGCTAATCTCGCCAAAAGAACATTCAAATAAGTGATAACAAGGGAATATAGTACCTCCAAAAATTTAGTCTTTCTCAAAGCGTTATTTGCTCAAATACTCTATGCCTAAAATTAAACCCTATTTAAAGCGTTAAGATGCTCTAAATGATAATTTATTCTTCGTATCATTACTTTAATTTACTTAATCGCCCAACCGTACCTGTAATCAATTGGTCATATTAT
The DNA here is from genome assembly GCF_014164075.1 of Pseudoalteromonas sp. SG45-3. Lineage (NCBI taxonomy): Bacteria > Pseudomonadati > Pseudomonadota > Gammaproteobacteria > Alteromonadales > Pseudoalteromonadaceae > Pseudoalteromonas > Pseudoalteromonas sp. SG45-3. The sequence continues at coordinate 61,443 of NZ_JACJEN010000017.1, forward strand.
TCACTTAGTATTTATTTAAAATAAAATTCTAGACTGAGTAATGAAGACTTTTAAAAGCCCCCTGCCATCGAATTTAAATATTTCTTCTGAACAAAGCGATGTAAAAAACGTTATCAGCCATATTCGTAAGTTTGTTAGTCGTCGAACAAATAATACCGATGACGTAGACGACCTAGTCCAAGAAGCTTTGCTGAGAACTTTAAATAGAAATGACACATTAGAAATTGAAAACTTTCAGGCGTACATAAATCAAGTCGCAAAGTCTGTTATGTATAGTGATTGGCAAAAAAATAAAAGCCAACCAAATAATGCAGAAGATATTGAGCTTTTTACAGATGATAATAGCGATCCAGAGGCGCAGTCTATTACAGAGCAAAAGCTCGAGCTTGTTAAAAGTGCGTTGGAAGAGTTGCCACCTTTAAGAAGAAAAGTATTTAAGCTTCGACGTATTAACGGATTAAGTCGCGAAGAAATTAGTCTGCAGTTAAATATGAGCCAAGAATCTGTAAAAAAACATATTACGCGCGCAATGATACAAATAACGCTTCACATAGAAAAAAATCAATAAAAATGTCCCCTTTATTACACTTTTACGCTCTTTATATTTAATCAACGCAGGTTAGGTTTTTTAATGAACGAACAACGCTTAGAACAGGCAGCAGATTGGGTAGATCGGATTAATGATTTAAATGATCATGACCGTAAAGAACTATCGCTTTGGTTAAAATGCACAGAAAATAAGGCTGCATTTGAGAAAATAGCCAATGTATTTGGCGATCCTGCTGTTAAACAGGCTCTACACATTTACACTAAACAATATAGTTTACCGACTCCAATAATTACGCCTAATGCTAAACGTTCTAGGGCTTTCCCTATGCTCGCCTTAGCAGCTAGTTTTAGCGCTATTGCTTTTGCAGTGTACTGGCTTTCTATATCTCAACAAGCGTTTACACCAACACCTATTGCAAAAACAGCAGTTGAAACTAACCTACCTCAGCTTTTAGAAGCACGTTTAGGCAAACGTGTATCTAAGTTATTAGATGACGGTTCATATTTACACTTAAATGCAGATAGTGAGTTGACTGCGCACTTACTACCACACTCTAGGCAAATCGAATTAAAAAAAGGACAGGTTTTTTTTGATGTAGCCAAAGATAAAACACGGCCATTTATAATAAATTCCGGACAAGCAAGCATTAAAGTACTAGGTACTTCTTTTGATGTAGAGCGCAATAAGGATGAAGTAGTGGTAACAGTGTACGAAGGCAGGGTAGAAGTCTCGGCCTTAGATAAAGTGATATTAACTCCCTCTCAACAAGCTGTTATAAAAAATGGACATATAGCTGTAGATTATAGCCAGCAGTTGGCACAACTCCCTGCTTGGCGAATGGGTTGGATTGATGCAAAAAAAGAACCTCTAACCACTGTTATCAAGCAATTGCAGCGTTATAGCCCTATGGTAATTAAAGTAGATAACGCACTCAATAATACTTTAATTAGCGGACGATTTAATCTCGAAACGCCGCAACAAAGCCTTATGCTGATAGCATCTACTTACAACTGGAATGTAGAAAAAAAGAGCAACGAACTTCATTTAACGCGACCTTAAATGAAGTATGTTGATTAAACTCTTATGCTAAAACAGGTGTGTACATTAAATAAACGTATTTTAGTGTACTTTTTTATTGCTGTTAGTTGCTTAACAGCAATGCCAAGTGCCGCAAAAAACATACATACGTTTGTTTATATACCTGCCGGTTCTCTCAGTGACAGCTTAAGAGAAGTAGCAAATGCGTATGCAGTCTCTTTTAGTAGTAACCCTTCACTTATCGACGACAAAACTACATCCACCTTAATTGGCGATCGTACACTTGCTCAAGCATTGGATTATTTGTTAGAAGACAGTGAATTAACATATAAAATTCAAAACGATGGTTTTGTTATTTTTCCAAAAAAAGTAGTAAACGATAACGAAACACTTGAAGAAATAACAGTAAAGGGTATCCGCTATTCGTTGGCTCGCTCACGAAACTTAAAACACAATAATAAAACGATTAGCGAAGCAATTTCAGCACAAGATATTACCGATATACCAAATACTAACTTGGCTGAAGCCTTACAGTATATTCCGGGTGTAGCCATTACTCGCGAAGCTGGCGAAGGACGCCAAGTATCAATACGTGGCAGTTATCCTGATTTTAGTTTGGTAACACTCAACGGTATGCCTGTATTGGCAAATAATGATTCACCAATGGATAGTCGAGTGCAAAAACAGCGCGATCGTTCTTTCGACTTCAATATTTTACCTGCCGAACTATTTAAACAAATTCATGTAATTAAAGCCTATTCTGCCGACAAAATAGCAGGTGGAATATCTGGCACTATGGCACTGCAAACTATAAACCCCTTAGATAATGAAGGATTTAAATTTATTATTACACCAGAAGTCGGCTACAACGACTATGTGGGTACAGGCGCAAAACGCTATTCAAGCTTAATTTCTAACACGTGGAATAATTGGGGGATACTTGCAAGCGTTGCATACACAACCAGAAAGTCGTTAGAGCAAGGCGCTAATACATTTCGTTGGCGTAATATCGCAATAAAAGGCGCTGATCTCTCGGCGTTAACTCAATTACAAGCTCAGCATTTAACTCAAGGCGATTATATAATCCCTCGCGGTAATCGCTACTCGGTATGGCAAGCAACCCAGCAGCGATTTGGGGCAAACCTATCTGTGGAATATAAAAACGAAACCACGCATTTTGATTTTGATATGCTCTCAGGTTTTTTAAAAGGAGAGCGGCATGAATATCATTTATACCCAAGGGGGGATCAGTCTACGCCTATAATTAAAGGGCTAACAACAGTGACAGACATTCAAGCTAATGAAAATAATGAGCTTGTGTATGCACGTTATGAAAATGCACGAGTGGCAACCGAAAGCCGAACTCAAAAAATAAAAACGGCATATCAGCAAGGCGTGCTCTCGCTTACACAACAAGTAGATCAAAATTGGAAAATAAACGCCATATTAGGAAACGAGCGCTCAAAGTATGACATTCCTTACAGCAATAAAATTTATACCCAAGGTATAAGTGATGTTACAATTGATTATCGTAAAACGCCATTTTATGCAGATATTAAGTACAGCGAAAACTTGAAAAATCCGACTATGTGGCAAATGCATCATGGTGATATAGAGCAATACAATTCAAATAGTGAGTACACCTTCGCAAAATTAGATTTTCAATATGACGTTAATAGTTTAATAACTCTTCAATTTGGGGCTGACTGGACTCTGTTTGAAAATAAAATGAATAACGCACAGCAAAACGATATTTTTTTTAATGAAATATCCGATACACCACAACAATTAATTGACCTTCCTGCATCGTATGTTTCATCGCAAAATGCACATAAAAAACAGCAGTGGTTAAAAATAAACACTAATGAGGCACTTAAGCTTTATGGCATTGACCCATTTAATGTACAAGCCAATAATTTTTTAATCACGACTAAAGCTGAACATATAAAGGAATATAGCAGAGGTGCTTATACTCTATTAAGTACAGAGCAAGAAAAATGGGAGGCTCATATAGGTGTACGTTACCAATCAGAATCTATAACATCTTACACTCAAGCGCCTTACTCTCCGATTTTGTATAGTCTATGGCTTCCAACTTTTAATGGGTCATATTTTATTAACGATAATTGGCGATTTCGTGCAGGACTTTCTAAAAACTATTCAAAACCATTACTAAATTCACTCAATTTTGATGGCTCAAACGATACCCCCAATAGTACAAAATACATATTTAACTCAAATCTAAAACCTTACTTATCTTATAATAGCGATATTTCCTTAGAGGCTGATTTTAGTAGTCGAAGTTCGTTTAACATATCACTTTTTTATAAAGATCTAGAGGATTACATAGTCACAACACAAGCGCCTTTATTTGAAGATTCGCCGCCTACAACCTCCGATAGTCAATTACTTTGGTTAAGTAATGCAGAAACGGCCTATCAGTGGGGAGCCGAGGTAAGTTTAAACTACTTAATACATAATTCTGATTGGGGCATTAATATACAAGCGGCTTATAATAAAGGTAAAGTCACCTATTATGACTCAAATAGTGGCACTGCTTTATTTAAAAAAAACCTGCCTTTTTTATCTAAAATTACCGCATCAAGTATGATTTTTTACGACCACCCTAAATTCAATTTTAAACTCGGCGCTATTTTTAGAGATAAATATTTAGTGCGTGCTGGCAGCCTTTTACTCGATGAAAACGAAACCGGATTTATGCCGACCACATATTGGGATGCAAGTGTAAATTATTATTTTTCTAGTTATTGGAAACTTAAATTTAGCGCATTTAATCTCAGTAATGAACAAGAGCGACAATACAGTAATTCAACCCTCAGAGCTTACAACTCAACCACAAGTGGACGTACCTTTTACTTAGGGTTGAGTTATCAGTATTAAATGATTTTTCCTGTTTTTAAATCAACGCGGAAATTCTCCCCCTGGGTATGTTGACTAAATTTTGCCATTACTTTTATTAACAGGGCTAAGTATTGCTGTATTTGCGTATCTGTTTTACATGTCGATTGTGCTAAAAAAGTATTTAGTTGTTGATAAGTAATACGTTTTTTAGCTGTTATATCTGCTGTTACATCACCATTTCTTAATAAATAAAAATCTTGAAGCCATTCTTTTGTCGATACAGCTTCAAGCTGAGAGAGTAAATTAGGCGGTGCTTCATTTAAACATTGCATATTTGTAAACCAATCGGCTAAATGATGATTGTCATTTAACCATGCCACTAAATTTTTAGGCCAATCGCGTTTTAAAAAACGCTGTTTAATCAGCCCAAATAAATGTTGCTTGGTAAAATCACCATAACTCTTTGAGTTCAAAATAGTGCGGTCAAAATTACTAAGATTATGCAGGTTACGGTATTGCCATTCCTTTTCATATAAACTAAATAAATCATTAAAACCCGGTACATCGTCTAATGTATGAGTACTAATAAGCGCGGTTTGCTTAGCTAAATTTAGCTCTACAACTTTATAGGCCGCTTTGTAAGCCGCTAAACTTGGCACTTGCACATTAACTAACTGGGAGTGCTGATTACTGGTTATCAGCGCCGTATCATTTAAATGCATATGCCCTGCAAAATGGAGCGTTAACCCTGTATCTGCCAGTATTTTTGCTGTACGTGGTGTTGGCACTCTTGGTAGAGAAAAATGACCACGGCTAAACACTTTATGTAATTCGTCATTTGCATTGTCGTAAAACTCCCCCATTGGAAAGTGACTAAATGCAACCAGTGTTTTATTTTGCGTTTTGGCTCTTTTTACAACCGTTTTTATCCACTTTAACAATAGAGGCTTTGCATCAATTAAAGCATTATAGCCAGCACCAGACGACCCTTTAAAAGTGAGCGGTGAGTTTTGCCATTGCGGTGCATAAACATTGGCATCAATTGCCATTAACCAAACCCCTTTTATAGGCTCAACTAAATAACTCGCATCGGGCATGGTGATACAGTGTTTTTTGTTATTGGGGTTACACCATATAAACTCTCGGTTTTTATAAGGTGTTTCATATAGCACGTCACTTTTATGTTTGCTAAATCCAAAGTCATTGAGTGTGCTTAGTATTTCAGCGTATCCCCAGTTTTTTAAACCATCATCACATACAGACTGCTTAGCCATACACTTTTCATGTTGATAACTATAAACACCAAACTCTTTACCTTGCGCCATTAAAAAGTCAGCTTTACCTGCCGGTGTTGTATATGGTTTTACGGGATCGTGATTACCCGGTATGGCAAAGAAACGCATTCCATATTTCTTTTCATAATGACCTAAAATACGCGCCAGTGCCCGCACATTAATAGGTTGACCATCATCAGTAAAATCGCCAGGTAAGGCGACTAGTTTTATTTTTTTTTCGGCTAATTCATCTAATACATGTAAAAAAACAAAATAATTTTCATTAAAAAGACGTGTTGAATGAAGCTGGGCAAGCATACTACGCACTAGTAATGGTTGCTTTGAGGTAACATCCTTTGGTAGTTCTATATTATCTACGTCATGTAAATTAGCAAAAATATCATGTAGATGAATATCAGCTAAAAATGCCACTTTAACCGTCTCCATCTGCGACGCACTTTTAACCTCAAAGTACTCAATAGCACTTACTTTGCATGTAATACATAACCCAATCCATAGTGCTAACCATAGTACTTTGACTCTAATCATGATGGCTTTATCCCGTTTTTATTTCACTCATTATTTAGAGCGAGGTAATGGATAAAAGGGGACATAAAATTTTATAAACATGCTTTTCTATTATGAAACTTTTATTAAATGCATATTTTTGTGTCCCCTAATTTATAAATGCTCGCTCTTAGATAGCAAACTCAACAATTGAGACGTGCTATGCCATTTTTTATTTTTATTTTTTTTGCAGGTTATGTAAGCAGTGTTAGCGCTAAGCCATTAAACACCCTGCAAATGATTGGCTCACATAACAGCTATAAAAAAACATTAAACGTAAGCGTTAAACATAAATTAAATGATTTAAGCCCCAAGCTAATGGCCCGTATTGATTACGGTCATTCATCTATTATTAAACAGTTAAATAGCGGTGTTCGCCATTTAGAAATTGACGTTTTAAAAGACCCTAATGGGGGTTTATACATAAAACCTTGGGCTAATACTTTTGCAACAACGCCTTTGTTTAATGAGTTAGAAAAAAAGCAATTAGCTACTCCTGGATTTAAAGTAATGCACATTCCCGACATTGATGTGCAAAGCCATTGTGTGTTGTTTAGTGGCTGTTTGAATACATTGAAAGCATGGTCAGAGGCAAATCCGCAGCACTTTCCAATTGTTGTAATGCTCAATGTAAAAGAAACACGATCTGATTTAGTTCTGGGGAATAATCCACTTAAATTTACACCGAAAGATTATTATTTACTCGATGAAGTAATTCAAAAATCGTTACCTAACTTATTATTCACGCCAGATGATTTACGCAAAACGCCATTATCTTTAAACCAAACAGTCGTTAAGTTTGGGTGGCCAAGTACACGTGCCTTAGCAGGTAAGTTCATATTCTTATTTGATGGCAATACACAACAATCCGCACTTTATAAACAAAATAGGCCTTCGTTAAAAGGGGCTAGCATGTTTGCCCATTATGATGAAAACCACCCCGAAGCTGCTTTTATGATTGTGAACAACCCTATACGCGACTTTTATAAAATTCAGCAACTTGTATTAAAAGGCTTCATGGTGCGTACCCGCGCAGATGCAAATTTAAGTGCCACTAATTCGCAACGAACAATGCAGTTTAATGCTGCAAAAAATAGCGGCGCACAAGTAATTTCAACCGATTTTATACCCGGCTCGCCACAGCAGGCGCGCTTTAACTATGTGGTGCAATTTGACGGAGGTCATTTAGTGCGCACAAACCCTTTTATTAATAATCAACTTTAAATTAAAAACCAAGGAAGCATCATGTTGAACAAACCATCTCGTACGCTTTTAGCAACGGCTATAATGAGTTCATTAGGCGCGTCTAATTATGTGTATGCAGAACAATCTGCGCAAACAGAAGTGGAAGAAATTGTTGTACAGGGTTATCGCAACAGTTTGTTAAAAGCAAAAGATTTAAAACGAAATGCTGTGGGCGCACAAGATTCTATTGTGGCTGAAGATATTGCAGATTTTCCCGATCTAAATCTAGCAGACTCACTACAACGTGTACCTGGCATTGCCATAACTCGAGAGGGCGGCGAAGGCCGACAAATTTCGTTACGAGGCTTGGGTCCAAACTTTACACAAGTACAACTCAACGGTATGGAAGCTTTAGGTACATCGTCTTCAGCAATGGATAGCCGAGGTTCCGTAAGTCGCTCTCGCGCTTTTGATTTTAATATATTTGCGTCTGAGTTATTTCAGCGCGTTGATGTGAAAAAATCCTTCTCAGCCGAAATGGATGAAGGTGGTATAGGTGGAACTGTTGGACTTCATACAGCAAAACCATTTGATTTTGATGGTTTTAATACTGCAATATCAGGTCAACTTGGCGACAACTCACAAACCGATGATGTTAGTCCACGTTTTGCAGCTCTGATCTCAGATACTTGGGATGATAAATTTGGCGCATTATTTTCAATTGCATACAGCAAACGTGATGTAAATGAGCAAGGTTACAATACGTATCGCTGGCGCAAAAAAAATGCTTCAGGCTCTGATATCTCAAATCTTTCAGGTGAACTACAAGACAAAATAAATAACGAAGAAGTGAGCTTTTCACGCGGTAGTCGCTATTCGTTATTTGAGAATGATCAAGAACGCTTAGGGACAACACTTGCCCTGCAGTATCGCCCGAGTAATAACCTTGAATTCGGTTTTGACGCTCTATATGGTGAACTGAATAATGACCGCAGTGAATACCACTTACAAAACAGAGGTTCTAGCTCAACAGCTATTGGTTGTACTGGACCAGCTTATAACAACGAGCAAATATGCTCAAAGCTCACAACTCTTGAAATAAATGAAAATAACGACGCTATTTATTCAGTATACGAAGATGCCGCAATACACTCAGAAAGCCGCAGCCAATATGCAGACACTAAAATAAGTCAGTTTGTATTAAATAGCGATTGGCAAATTACAGAAGATTTAAATATGACCGCCTTAGTAGGGCGTTCAGAAACCAAGTTCAATACAGGCAGTGTTAAAGTTTACCTAGAAACATTTGGCGATGAAACTATTGATTATCGCAAGGATGCTTATTATGGGGAAAATACATACGGGTTTGATCCTACTGACAGTAGTTTATTCCGCTATCACGAAATTGATATATCTAAAGAAGAAATCACCAATACATTTGACTCTATAAAATTAGATTTTAATTACACGCTTAACAATACTTCAAATATAAAATTCGGTGTATCTAATAAAAAGTTTGAAAGTGAAAACGGTGAAACTAAATCTGATAACGTTAACCGCAGCGATTGGGAAAATGGCGTACTGGATGACACGGTAGATCCAAGCCTGACATTTACAAATACCGCGCACAATAAACAGCAATGGGTAAGTGTCGATGTACTAGGCACCCTAGCAAGTATGAATATCGATCCTAATTTAGATAATCCTGATTTTACCGATAACGTACAAGAAAAAACCTTTGGGGCTTATTTGCAATACGAAGCTGAATGGGAATTGGGCTCAGGTTATTTAATGGGTAATGCGGGCGTGCGTCATTACGATACGACTACCAATGCTATAGGGTTAATAAATGGAGAAGTAGTTGACGTTGAAAATACCTATTCAGGGTTACTACCCGCTATAAATTTAGTGTGGGATAGTAATAGCAGTTTAGTGCTACGTGCAAGCTATGGCGAAAATCTCACCCGCCCTTCGCTCGGTGCATTAGTGCCAACAGGTGTTGTACAAAATGATGCCACATCAACCAATGGCCTTAGTATCAGTTCAGGAAACCCAAACCTTAAACCTTACGAATCTGTTAACTTCGACTTTTCAGTCGAGTACTATTTTGAAAACATTGGGTATGCGGCCGTAAGTTACTTCCATAAGTCTATCGATAACTTCATTATCACCGAAACATATGATATCCCGTACAGTCAAACCGGATATCCTCTTAGCTTTTTAGGCGACGTAGACGAAAACGGTAATCCGCAAACAGCAAATACTGTTTTCACCGTTATTCAACCACAAAACTTAGATGAAAGTGATATTAGTGGCTGGGAGCTCGCCTTTCAACGAGATCTCGACTTTTTGCCAGCTCCGTTTAATAACTTAGGTGTTATTGCTAATTATACATTTGCTGATGGTGAAGCGCTGTACCGTAACGTAGGTAATTCGGGTATTGATCAATATAAATCATTCCCAGGACTTTCAGAACACTCTGGTAACTTTACAGTATATTACGATTCTGATTCATGGGGCGCACGCGTTGCAGCAGCTTATAGAAGTGACTATATTGCATCGGTACAAGCCGGTAACGGCGACGAAGACGAAAATGGTTTTCATGCCAGTACATACATAGATGCATCAGCATTTTATCAGGTTAATGAAAAGCTAAAGCTCACTATAGAAGCCAGTAATTTAACTAATGAACGAGAAGAGCAGTATTCAGACTCCAATGATCGTTTATACAATACGACGGTTAATGGCCGTACTGTTTATTTAGGTGCCAGTTATCGTTTCTAAATTATAAAAATGAGGCTCTACTTTTGTGTAGAGCCTTTTATTATTCTTTAGGTATTCACCTAAAAAGACGACTTATTAATTCACTTAATTAAGCGAATTTATATAAAGCACTCGATGTAAATCACTATTTTAAGTCTATTTTCAATCGCTTTAGCAAATATGACTTAAAACTACTTTTAATTAATTTGCTGAACAGATTAAGTTACGTTATTTACCAGTGCTTTTATTTTAAGGTCATGAAATCAAAGTTATATAAAATTTGATTGCCTAATTTCAGTTCTCCCCCCTTTAATCTCTAATGAAATATTAAGGCGCCGCTGTTAGTATTAAACAACATAATCAATAATTAAGTCTTAATATGATAAGTGGTTTTGATGGCAGCTAATTATTCTCTCGATGATTTACGTTACTTTTGCACCATAGTAAAACTAGGTAGCTTTAAAAAAGCATCCATAAACCTTGGTATGTCACTATCAACTTTAAGCCGTAGAATACGTTTATTAGAGCAAGCCCTTCAATTAACGTTACTAAATCGAGATGCTCATCGGGTAACACTTACGCATACTGGCGAATTATATTACGACCGCTACCGCAAGTTATTTGACGAAGTAGAGTGTATTGAGCAAGCACTTTGTGATGAGAAAGACCAACCTAAAGGGAAAATTAGGGTCTCAGCACCCATTTACATGGGTAAACACTTTTTAAGTGCTATTTTTTGTGAATTTTTACTGCAATATCCCGATATTCAATTAGATTTACGCTTTTCAAATAATCTTATTGATATTGAAAAAGAAGGGATTGATATCGCGTTTAGAGTAAGAAACCCAGCCATCGATAATTGGGTTATTAGAGAACTTAAGCTTACTCATAACCTGCTTTGTGCTCACCAAAATTATGCTCATCATCCCATCACTCATCCGGAGCAATTAGAAGAACACCCAAAAGTTACGTGCCTTGGGCTAGTCCCGTGGCAGTTAAAAAATCTGCAAACGAGCGAAGAATACAGCTTTAATCCAAACTCGCATGTCCGATTAGAAGTTGATGAAATTCAAATGATGAAACAAGCCGTTGAGTCTGGTGTAGGCATTAGCTACATTCCTGATTATATAGCATTGCCTCTTATTGAAGCCGGAAAGCTTAAACGTATTCTTCCTGACTGGCAAAGTGAAGGGCAGCCATTTTCTATGCTTTATCGCGACAGAAAACAAGTACCTTATCGGGTACGACTATTAATAGAGCATACATTGCAACACTTCAACGAAAAGTAGCAATGTATGCTTTTAAAAAGAAAGCTTTAAACGTTTAAAAACTAAGCCTAAGTACAATTACACCTAAAAATGCTGTTGCTAATCCTATCACTTCTTGGCGTGTAAAAGACTCTTTTAGGATGATGCGTGAGTACAATAAAATTATTAAAATGTTCATCCCTGAAATTGCCGAAACGAGCCCTGTATTACCAATTGCAAAAGCCGATATTATTGCCACCATACCTGCCACGTTTGTTAATCCAATCAGTAACCCGCATGAAAATGTTTTACTCGCAGACCAATACCCTTGAGAAGTGCCTTGCTCTGCTAGCATTTTTTTACGCTTTACTAACCAACTAACAGCAAAAAGAAAACTACCAAAACCAAACATAGACGTTAGCGTTGCAAACGTATCGGCCTCAAGAAGTGTTGATTGCTTACCCATTAAATCATTAAATGCAAAGGCAAGTGCAGCGAGTAATCCCCATTGCGCACCTTGTAGGTTGTTCAACGAAATATCGCTTGAATAACGAATGATATAAAGGCCACCAAAAATAATGAAAAAGCCAATTAATTGAATTGTTGTTAAGGTCTCCTGCCACAATAAAAAAGCAAATAAAAGGACAAACAAAGGCGTCAATCCTGATAAAACACTAATTAAAGACGCTTTACCAACCGAAAACCCCTTATGCAACAAACCATTAGCAGCAAAAGAGCCAAAACCTAACGCTAGCCCAACCGTAATGTCTGCCCAGCCATACCATGTATGTTCAAATACCACAGTACCTAGCGCACTAATAACAAATCCTACAAAAAATACACCGAATAATAATAAGTTACGGTTAATCTTTTTCTGCGACGTCCATTGATACAACACTCCTCGGGCACCAAAAAAAACGGTTGCGAGTAATGCAAAAATTATCCACATACAAAAATGATTCCTTTAAAAAGTAATGGGGTAACAGTGAGGAGCGATTTAACAACACGTGTTAAGTACGAATATCCATTATATTCGCTTTTAAAATTTTATAAATAAGCATTAATGATAAGATAAATTCCATAAATGGTATTTAAAAAATAGCAGATGAAGATATAACTGCTCAGCGTCACTCTATTTAATAAAATAGCTTTGAGCAGTTATTAGAGTGGATCCTAACTGACCTTTTTGAACGGATTACGGGTATCTTGGTGCGCGTCTAGATTACGCATTAAAATAGCGTGATCTAAGTTAATGCCCTCATCTAGCTGGATTTTTACAATATGACCAGAGCCTTTAGCATCGCTAATACTTTTGCCTCTTTTGTTTTCCATATATTCAAGCGTAAAAGTAATGTTACCTTGTGGTGTCATAAGCTCTAAAGAGTGACCAGTACAAAATTTATTTTTAACGTCTATTTCAACTAATCCACTTTCGCAGCGCCCAAGTACTTCACCCACAAATCGCTGCTTAGTTGATACAGAGTGACCGTATTCATAGTTTTGATAATCTTGGTGGGCATGGCGTTTTAAAAAGCCTTCGGTATAACCACGATGCGCCAAGTTTTCTAATGTTTTAAATAAGCTAGTATCAAATGGTTTACCCGAAGCCGCATCGTCTATTGCTTTACGATAAACTTGTGCAGTGCGCGCCACATAATAAAATGACTTAGTACGCCCTTCTATTTTTAAACTATGTACACCCATTTTTGTTAACTGCTCTACGTATTGCACAGCGCGTAAATCTTTGGAATTCATAATATACGTGCCGTGTTCATCCTCAAACGCAGGCATATACTCACCAGGGCGACCTTGTTCCTCTAGAATAAATACATCGTTGCTTGGCGCGCCTTCCCCCAGAGTAGGAATCACCTGTTTGGGGTCAATTTTATGCACCATTTCGCCAGTTTCGTTCTCAACACCAGGCTTTACATCGTAATCCCAGCGACATGCATTAGTACATGTGCCTTGATTTGGATCGCGCTTGTTTATATAACCAGAGAGTAAACAACGCCCCGAATACGCCATACACAGTGCGCCATGTACAAACACTTCAAGTTGGGTGTCTGGGCAGAGTGTGCGTATTTCAGTTATTTCTTCGAGCGACAGCTCCCGCGATAAAATAACGCGTTCAATTCCCTGCTTTGCCCAAAATTGTACACTCGCGTAATTTACCGCATTTGCTTGTACCGATAAGTGAATTGGCATGGCAGGCCACTTTTCACGAACAAGCATAATCAAACCAGGGTCTGACATAATCAGCGCATCGGGCTGCATCGCAATAACAGGTTCTATATCACGTAAATACGATTTAACTTTGGCATTATGCGGCGCAATATTAGACACCACATAAAACTTTTTATTTTGCGCATGGGCTTCACTAATGCCGACTTGCAGAGTGTCTAGGTCAAACTCATTATTACGCACACGCAAACTATAACGAGGCTGCCCCGCATAAACCGCATCTGCGCCATAAGCAAACGCGTAGCGCATGTTTTTTAAACTGCCTGCGGGGCATAACAGTTCAGGTATAAAAGAAGTTAAAGAAGAAACAGTTGGCATGTGCGCTCCATACATCGAACCGAGTATAAGTCGGTTGCATGATTAATTAATTTACAAGCGCGGCATTATAAGAGGCTTTTTATTAACTATTTTGATCAAAGTCAATATTGTCCATTTTTTCAAGATAGAAAAAAGGATAGGTTGCCTACTGAACTAATCGTTAGACCTTCTTAAAAATACCTGCCGGTCTTTTCTAGTAATGGTTGATTTCAACTAATTTATTAGCCATACTTGCGCTTATTACCAACTGTAGACAACAGTATTCGGTAACTATAGGAGAGTTAAAATGTTAATTTCAAAACATAACCCTGAAGAAGAGAAGTGGACTTAAATCCCACATAGCGATTAAAAATAAGAGGCTTAGCCTCTTATTTTGCCTTAAACGGATCAACTGTAGCTGATGGTCAGGCCTTTTTATATATTTTCATTTGCCCTAGCTTCCTTAATTCTACTAACATATATATTCACAATACCCGCTCCGATTATAGCTTCTATAATCGCCTCAATAGTTGCTATATTAGGCTTCACGCTTCAAAAACATATCTCAAGAGAGAAGAACTCTTTGGATTTTGAGGCATCTTATAAGCACAATAAAAAAATAGTCAAAGCTTTCCGTGCCACCAAGGAGCTGAGAACAGCAAAAAAGCTACCTATAAGCAAATACATTCAACTTTCAGACAATCTAGACTTATTACTAAACGAGTGGGAAAGTGTAGCAAATGGTATTTTAGCCAAAACTTTTGATGAAAAACTCTTATACCGAGCATACGGTTCAACCATCATAAACATGTATGACTCATTTCAACCTTACATAATATATTCGCAACAAGAAAATCCAAAATACTTTATTATGTTTACTAGATTGGCCATAAAATGGAAAGTTAGGAGGTTAAAAGAAAAGGCAATTCAATCAAACTTATTGCACTCAAGTTTAAAAGAACTACACACTGCAGCTACAAACTTGAACCTGACATTAAATAAAAACTATCCTTACAATCCCTGTAAGAAACAAGCCATAAAAGAGCTACAAAAAAGAGAACAAGAACTAATTAAAACAATTAAGACTTTGAATTAAAGTTCTAAATGCCCGCTTTAGGATTCTTAATTGGTGTCTTACAAAGCTTTATTTAAAACCGGCATGTACCTACATCACAAAACGGCAACCAAACTGGTTTTTAATAAAATTAGGATTTTTCACTTAAAACGCGTATAATTCGCGCCCGTTAATATTCACACTTTTACTTAAAATTATTGGAGCATAAAGATGGCTTTAGAACGTACTTTTTCAATCGTAAAACCTGATGCAGTTGCTAAAAACCACATTGGCGCTATCTACAACCGTTTCGAATCTGCTGGCCTTAAAATCGTTGCAGCTAAAATGGTTCACCTTTCACAAGAGAAAGCTGAAGGTTTCTACGCAGAACATAGCGAACGTCCTTTCTTTGGCGCTTTAGTATCTTTCATGACATCTGGTCCAGTAATGGTTACAGTTCTTGAAGGCGAAAACGCTGTTCTTAAAAACCGTGAAATCATGGGTGCTACTAACCCTGCTGAAGCACTAGCTGGCACTTTACGTGCAGACTACGCTGATAGCATCGACGAAAACGCTGTTCACGGTTCTGATGCTGTTGAATCTGCTGCTCGCGAAATCGCGTACTTCTTCGCTGACGAAGAGCTTTGTTCACGTACTCGTTAATTCGAATTCGTTAACAAAATGAAAAGGGCTTTCGGGCCCTTTTTTAGTCATTACGCAAAGTATTCATAAGTGCATTTTTTGATATTTTACTTAATGATTAAAGTGAGTGAATTGTGTACAATTCGTCCTCGTAAATTTTTATCTCCACCGTCACCGATTGAGGTTGTTTCATGACCGAGCAAAAAAAGATTAACTTATTAGATTTAAACCGAGATGCAATGCGCGAGCTATTTGCATCGTTCGGTGAAAAGCCGTTTCGTAGTGACCAGGTGATGAAATGGATTTATCATTTTGGCGTAGATAACTTCGACGAAATGACTAACGTAAATAAAAAGCTTAAAGAAAAGCTTAAAGCTGAGTGCGAAATTGTAGCGCCAGAAATAACAGTTCGCCAACAAGCAAGCGACGGTACTATTAAGTACGCGCTTATTCTTGAAGGCGGCCAAGAAGTAGAAGCCGTTTGGATCCCTGAAAAAGAGCGCGCTACGTTATGTGTATCATCACAAGTGGGTTGTGCGCTTGAATGTACTTTTTGTTCTACTGCTCAACAAGGCTTTAACCGTAACTTAAAAGTATCTGAAATTATTGGCCAAGTTTGGCGTGTAGCTAAAGATATAGGCCTTGATGGTCATAGCGAAAAGCGCCCAGTGACTAATGTTGTGATGATGGGTATGGGCGAGCCTTTACTTAATCTTAAAAACGTAGTGCCAGCAATGGAACTAATGATGGACGATTGGGGCTTTGGTTTATCTAAGCGCCGCGTAACATTAAGTACTTCAGGCGTTGTACCTGCTCTTGATTTACTAAAAGAAAAAATTGACGTAGCACTGGCTATATCACTTCACGCACCAGATAACGCACTGCGTGATATTTTAGTGCCTGTTAATAAAAAGTACCCTATTGAAGAGTTTTTAGCGGCGTGTCGTCGTTATATCGACGGTTCAAAAGCTAATAAAGACGTAACTGTTGAATACGTTATGCTTAATGGCATTAACGACAGCACTGATCAAGCGCATGCATTAGTACAAACGTTAAAAGGCACACCGTCTAAGGTAAACCTTATTCCGTTTAACCCGTTCCCGGGTAACGAGTACACACGCTCAAGTAATAGCCGTATCGACCGCTTTTCAAAAGTACTACAAGCTGCAGGTGTAACCTGTATTGTGCGCCGTACTCGCGGTGATGATATTGACGCAGCTTGCGGTCAGTTAGTCGGTGACGTAGTTGACCGTACTAAACGTTTAGCTAAAAAGAAAATCCGCGACGATAACGCGATTGCCGTTAATATCCACCAAGCATAATCTGTAACAGCCTTATATGAATAAACCATATAAGGCTGTTAAGTTGTTTATTTTTAAATAAATGATGCAAGAGTAAAGCTTTTAGGTAAGATAGGCGACATGGACTAAAAATAAAGAGATAAGGTAATGCGATCTATACTTGCTATAACACTATCAACACTTGCCCTAAGTGGCTGTGTGAGCGAAAGTAGTTATAACGGCAGTAATAAACCCGTCGTCGAAAATAAAGTTAATAATACTGGCGCAGCACGAACACGAATTGCTTTAGCCCTACAGTATTTAAAAACGGGTAATAATTCTCAAGCCAAATACAATTTAGAACGTGCAGCAGCATTTGCTCCTGACCTACCTGAAGTACATTACTCTCTTGCTTATTACTACCAACAAGTGGGCGAAAACCCGCTAGCTGATAAAGCCTACCAAAAAGCACTTGAAATCAAGCCAGACGATCCTAACACCCTCAATAACTACGGTGTGTTTTTATGTGGTATTGATGAATACGATCGTGCAACTGATCAATTTTTAAAAGCCATTGAAGTACCAAGTTATATTCGTGTTGCCGAAAGCTACGAAAATTTAGCCCTGTGTGCTATTGAATTTGATGACTTTGAAAATGCAGAAAGCTACTTTCAGCAGGCACTTAATCACAGCTCTCAGCGTACATCTACATTAATTAGCTTAGCCGCACTGTATTACGCTAAAAGTGACTTGTACAAAGCCAGTGAACTTTTAAAACGCTATGAAAGTACGGGTCAAGTATCTTCTCGCGCATTAATGCTTAGCTATCTTGTAAAAAACCGAATGGGCAGAATTGAAGAAGCTGAAAAAATTTCCAACACTATTTTGCAAACTTACTCTACCAGTAACGAAGCCTATGCGTTAAAAGAGAAAAGAACACGTTTTAATGAGTTTGAAATACTGCGAGAAAAATACCGTAAAGCGCAGTTAAAAGAACTAAAAAATGACGCAAGCGGCGCACACGTTAGTTCAAAACCAAAAATAAAAGTTATTAGAAAGAAACGTTCGCCAGAGGACGGTTCAACAAGCTTGGTAACAAACAACGAGCAAAAGACAGATAAAAATCTCGCAACAGCAAATAACCAAGATGTAAATCCAGTTATAGCAAGAGAAAAGCAAGCTCAAGCATTGCCAAATACGCTCATTACGCAAGCCGACGAAGCAACCGTAATAGCAAAACAAGTAACAACCCAAAAAGAAGAAGCTCCTAAAGTCGTCGCGCCAAGCAACCCTACCGATACATCGGCTGTTATGCTTGCACTTACTACTGAGCACGACTCTGCAGATTCTATAGTAGCAGCGCCTGAAAAAGCGCAACCTGTTTTAGAACCTCAAAAAGAAGTTATAGCAACAAAACAACCGGCTAAAGCCGATGACGAGGTAACAATAATCTCGTTTGGCGCACCTAAAACAGGCCAGTTTAATTCGCAGCAAACTAGTAACTACAGTAATTCTGCACCTGCAGTTACGAATCAAAAAAACAGTAGTGACGTGGTATTCTACGAAGCGACTAAAAATACAACCGTTTTTGAAAACAGCAACTATCAAAATAATGCTGATATTGAATTTAAAAGCTACGAAGCAGTGCAAAAAACTGAGCTTCCAATGCTTAATCCTAAAGTATCGCCTTTACGCGTGCCATTTCATGTAATTGCTGTTGGCGAAAACCTATTTAGCATTTCGGTGCGATACAATGTTAAACTACAAAAACTCCTGCAATGGAATGGTTTAAAAGAGTCGGATCGGGTAATGAATGGAAGTAAAATATACCTAAACGATCCTAATATTTATTACGAAATTAAAGCTGGTGATTCCCTTTACGATATAGCTACCCAGCGGCATGTATTAATTGATGAATTAATGCGATGGAATAAATTAAGTCCTGATATAGCATTAAAACCAGGGCACAGACTTTTACTAGTGGATCCAGACTCATACACATTATGAATGAAGAAAATACGCAAACACAGAGCGAACAGCCAACTGTAGGCCAAATACTAAAAAATCATAGAGAGCAAGCAAACGTTAGCATCGCAACTATCGCTGCACCGTTAAAGCTGTCTGAACTTCAAATTAAACGCCTTGAAAATGATGAATTTGCGTTACTAGGCCCTATCACTTTTGTTAAAGGCTATATAAAAAATTATTGCCGTGAATTAAAAGTCGATAGCGCACCTATATTAGCAATGATGCCGGCCCCACCAGAGCCGACCAAGCCCGCTAATATGCAAAGCTTTTCGCGCCGAACAGAAAAAGAAGCAAGCGACAGCCGTTTAATGTTTTTTAGTTATTTAATTTTAGCGATTGTTATTGGCTCATCTGCTTTATGGTTTTGGCAAAACGCCACCCCCATTGAAGAGCAAACCAGTAAAATAAACGTTGCCAACTCAATAATGAGTGAACGACAAGCAGCTCAACCCAGTATTTTACAGCAACAGCAACAAGCCGAAATTAACGACGAATCACTATTAGAATCAAAAGATACGCTTGAAACATCAACAAGCTCAGAAGCCGTTACAGAAACGGCTCCTATTACATCTAACAACGAAAGTCAAGAAGATGCTAGCAGTACAATTGTTATGAACTTTAACGGCGAAAGTTGGGTTGAAATTTACGATGGCGAAGGCGAAAAAATAGCATTCGGCGTTAAAAAAGCAGGCTACATTATGACCGTAAGCGGAACGCCTCCTTTTTCAGTTGTGCTTGGTAAGCATGACGCTGTAGACATTACTTTAAACGGCGAACCTGTAGATGTTTCTGCATTTCCTAAAAACCGTTTAGCCAAATTTACATTACCACTAGCAGAGTAGTCGCTATGTTTTCAGAATCCCCAATTAAACGCAGAAAATCCACCCGTATCAATGTAGGTAACGTCCCTATTGGTGACGGCGCCCCTATTGCTGTGCAATCAATGACCAATACCGACACCATGGATGTTGATGCAACCGTTGCACAAATTCAGGCAATACAAGATGCAGGTGCCGACATAGTGCGTGTATCAGTACCGACTATGGACGCAGCTGAAGCGTTTAAAAGTATTAAAGAACAAGTGACTATTCCGCTAGTAGCCGATATTCACTTTGATTACCGTATAGCCTTAAAAGTGGCAAAGTACGGCGTAGATTGTCTGCGCATAAACCCAGGTAATATAGGTAGCGAAGAGCGTATAAGAGCTGTGGTCGATTCTGCTCGCGAGCATAACATTCCTATTCGTATTGGTGTAAATGGTGGCTCACTTGAGCGCGACTTACAAGAAAAATATGGCGAGCCTACACCTGAAGCCTTATTAGAATCAGCAATGCGCCATGTAGATATATTACGCCGCCTTGATTTTGACCAATTTAAAATATCGGTAAAAGCATCAGACGTATTTTTAGCGGTAGGCGCCTATCGCTTACTCGCTAAAGAAATAGACCAACCACTGCATTTAGGTATTACCGAAGCGGGCGGCATGCGATCTGGCTCGGTTAAATCAGCCGTAGGTTTAGGTATGCTACTTGCTGAAGGTATTGGCGATACACTGCGAGTGTCGCTTGCAGCTGACCCTGTTCAAGAAATTAAAGTAGGTTTTGATATTTTAAAATCGCTGCGCATACGTTCGCGCGGTATTAACTTTATTGCATGCCCTAGCTGTTCTCGTCAAGAATTTGATGTAGTAAGCACCATGAACCAGCTAGAAGAGCGCCTTGAAGATATTATTGAGCCTGTATCGGTTTCGGTAATTGGCTGTGTTGTAAACGGCCCAGGTGAAGCACTCGTTAGTGATATAGGCCTTGCCGGTGCAAACCGTCGCTCAGGTTTATACATTAATGGTGAGCGCCAAAAAGCACGTATTGACAACAACAATATTGTTGACCAACTCGAAGGCTACGTGCGCGACTTTATTGCTCAAAAAGAGCAGCAAACACCTATCGATATTAAAATAGTCGAATAAATACCGTATAAAGCGCCAAACAGCGGTGTTTGGCGTTTACCTTTATGACCAGAACGCTATAATAGCGGGTCAATTTTTAGCATTCTTGTTGTGTAAGCATTTTTTATTACACATAAACAGCATTTAGGATTTATCAGTGGCAAAACAAATTCAGGCAGTTCGCGGTATGAACGATTGTCTGCCGGGCGATACACAAGTTTGGCAGAAAGTAGAAAGCATTTTACGCGAGACAGTAGCATCGTTCGGTTATCAAGAAATTCGTTTTCCTATTGTAGAATCAACCGACTTATTCAAACGCTCTATTGGTGAAGTTACCGATATAGTAGAAAAAGAAATGTACACCTTTGCCGATCGCAATGGCGACTTATTAACACTTCGCCCAGAAGGCACCGCAGTATGCGTACGTGCTGGCAACCAAAATGGCTTACTATATAACCAAGAACAACGCCTTTGGTACATGGGTCCAATGTTTCGTCACGAACGTCCGCAAAAAGGTCGTTACCGTCAGTTTCACCAATTTGGTTTAGAAACATTTGGTATTGCCACAGCCGACATAGACGCAGAAGTTATTTTATTAACAGCGCAACTATGGGAAGCCTTTGGTATTACTGACCACGTTCGTTTAGAGCTAAATTCTTTAGGCTCTAACGAAGCGCGTGCAGATTACCGTGATGCGTTAGTAGCCTACCTTGAGCAACATATTGACGTGCTTGATGAAGACTCAAAACGTCGTATGTATTCAAACCCATTACGCGTACTTGATAGCAAAAACCCAGACGTACAAGCAATTTTAACTGATGCGCCTAAATTGTCTGAAAACTTAGACGCTGAATCAAAAGAACATTTTGAAAATTTATGTGAACGTTTAGACGCTGCTGGCGTCTCATATACGGTTAATGAAAAGTTAGTACGTGGTTTAGACTACTACAACCGCACCGTATTTGAATGGGTAACCGACAGCTTAGGCGCACAAGGCACTGTATGTGCTGGCGGTCGTTACGACGGCTTAGTTGAACAGCTTGGCGGCAAAGCAACCCCAGCAGTTGGTTTTGCAATGGGTCTAGAGCGCTTAGTGTTATTACTACAAGCGCTTGAGTGTGTAGGTGACATTCGTCGTAATGCTGATGTATATTTAGCAGCAATGGGCGACAAAGCAAGCATTCAAGCTCCTGCAATTGCAGCGCAACTACGTAAAGACGTACCAGGTTTACGCGTTATGGTGCATGCGGGCGGCGGCAACTTTAAAAAACAATTAAAACGTGCTGATAAAAGCGATGCACTTGTTGCAGTGATTATTGGTGAAGATGAATTAGAAAAAGGCGTTGTGACCATCAAGTATTTACGCGAGCGTAAAGAACAAGTCACATTAGAATTAGAACAAGCTAAAGCGCTATTAGCTGAGCTTATTAACGGCTAAGCGAACATTAGAGGTAAGAATGGATATTTATTCAACAGAAGAACAACAAGCAGAAGCCATTAAACGCTTTTTCCGTGAAAACGGCATTTCACTTGCACTAGGCATACTTGTTGGCCTTGGTGGCTTATATGGCTGGAAAGCATATAACCAAAACCAAATTACTACCGCTGAAAAAGCATCAGATTCATATACAGCGCTTGTTGAAAGCGACGATGTATTATCTTCAGCTGATGCGTTTATTAGCGAAAATAAAGATACAAACTACGCAACACTTGCTGCATTTGTTGCTGCAAAAGACGCTGTAGAAGCAAAAAAATTAGACGTAGCAAGCGAAAAGCTAAGCTGGATAGTGTCTAATACTGAAAATACAGAATTAAAAGCAATTGCGATTACACGTTTAGCGCGAATTCAAATTGCACAAACTAACTATGACGATGCATTAACTACATTAAATGCACCATTACCTGAAGCATTCAATGCAAACGTTGCCGAGCTTAAAGGCGACATTTACACACAGCAAGGTAACAAAGATCAAGCACGTACTGCATACCAAGCAGCAATAGATGCGGGTGGATTAACAAGTAACCCACTATTACAAATTAAGTTAGATGACCTAGCAGTAACTAGCCCAGCGGCATAAGGTTTTAGGCATGAAAAAATTTACAACAGCAGCCCTTGCCCTATGTATGGCAACACTGATGGGTTGTTCATCAAGTGATGATGAAGATGAACTAGTACTTCCTGAAATTGTAAACCAATTTGAAACTGACGTTGTTTGGCAAGAATCTGTCGGTGATGGCGTAGAGCATTACTTTTCTCGTTTAACACCAGCTGTTTACAAAGATACTGTATATGTTGCTAGCCGCGAAGGCCAAGTAGAAGCGCTTTCGCTTACTAACGGCGATACCAAGTGGGAAACCGATGTACGCCAAGATTTATCGTTTTGGCCATGGGCTGACAACGGTAATGCAAAATTATCAGGTGGTATTTTGCAAGCCTATGGTAAAATTTATATAGGTTCTGAACACGGCTTTATTATTGCTCTTGATCGCGAAACCGGTGAAGAAGTTTGGCGTAAGAATGTACCAGGCGAATCACTGTCTAAACCGACAGCAGGCGATGGCTTAATATTTGTAAATTTAGGCTCTGGTAAATTGTTAGCCCTTCACCCAGATACGGGCGAAGAGCGTTGGAGTTTTGAACAAGAAGTTCCACCACTAACATTACGCGGACAAAGCTCGCCAACTGTTGCTAATGGTGGTGTATTAGTAGGCCTTGAAACAGGCAAGCTAAGCGTTTTAATTTCAGACAGTGGTTACTCAGCATGGAGCGCAGAAATTGCGGTTGCTAAAGGCGCATCAGAATTTGAACGCCTAGTTGACGTAGACACTCAACCGCTTATTAGCGGTCCATACGCTTACGCTATAGCTTACAACGGCAACTTAGCTGCTGTAGATATTCGCTCTGGCAACGTAGTTTGGAAACGTGAGTACAGCAGCTACCGCGAAATTGCGATGGATGCACAAACAATTTATTTAGTAGATAGCGATGGTGTTATTTACGCATTAGATAAAAATTCAGGTATTGAACGTTGGAGCCAACCCGCTCTACGTGGTTGGTACCTAACAGGCCCTGCAGTTGCAGGTAGCCACTTAGCTTTAGGCGACCAAGAAGGTAACCTACATTGGCTAAATAAAGAAACTGGCGAGCTAGTATCTCGAGAAGACTTTGACAGCTCAGGCTTTTTTGTTGAGCCAGTTGTTGCCGACGATAAGCTAATTTTATACACCCGTGATGGTGAAGTTAGTATGGTAAAAATACCAAACTAACTGACTGCTATTAGTATAACCTGCTAATAGTTAATTGTTTTTTGTAAGGCTTCGCACTGCGAAGCCTTTTGTTGTTTTTTAAAGAGGTAGTTTATGCTTCCCGTGATCGCTCTAGTTGGGCGACCCAATGTGGGCAAGTCCACATTATTTAACCGTTTAACACGTACTCGTGATGCACTCGTAGCCGATTTTCCAGGTTTAACACGAGATAGAAAATATGGCCAAGCTAGTTACGATGGCTATGAATTTATCGTGGTAGACACGGGCGGTATTGATGGCTCAGAAGAAGGCATCGAAATCGAAATGGCAGATCAATCTCTGCTAGCCATTGAAGAAGCCGACATTGTTCTGTTTTTAGTAGATGCTCGTGTAGGTATGACCGTAGCTGACCAAGCCATTGCTAATCACTTGCGTAAACAAGAGAAAAAGTGCTTTGTTGTTGCCAATAAAACCGATGGCATTGATGCAGATTCAAACTGTGCTGAATTTTACCAATTATCATTAGGTGAAATACATCACATTGCAGCTGCACATGGCCGTGGTATTACCCTATTACTTGAACAAACACTTCAGCCGCTTATTGCTGAACTAGCTGCTCAAGATGAAGAAGTAACAGGTGATGACGAAGAATTAATCGATCTTTACGAAGAAGGCGAAGGTGATGATACCGATCATCAAGCGTTTGCAGACAAACCTGTAAAGCTTGCTATTATTGGTCGCCCTAACGTTGGTAAGTCAACACTTACAAACCGTATATTGGGTGAAGATCGTGTAATTGTATATGATATGCCAGGTACAACGCGCGATTCTATTTATATTCCAATGACGCGTAACGACAAAGAGTATGTGTTAATTGACACAGCCGGTGTTCGTAAGCGTAAAAAAGTAAGTGACGTAGTTGAAAAGTTCTCAGTAATTAAAACATTACAAGCAATCGAAGATTGTAACGTGGTTTTACTTGTTGTGGATGCGCGCGATGGTATTTCTGATCAAGACTTAAGCTTATTAGGTTTTGCGCTTAACTCAGGTCGTTCGCTGGTTATTGCCGTTAATAAATGGGATGGGCTTGACGACTACGTTAAAGATCGTATTAAAACAGAGCTTGATCGCCGTTTAGGCTTTATTGACTTTGCACGCTTACACTTTATATCTGCACTTCACGGTACAGGTGTTGGTCATTTATTTGAATCGGTTGATGAAGCGTACGAGTCAGCAACTAAGCGTATTAGCACCGCAATGCTTCGCCGTATTATGGATATGGCACAGGCCGATCACCAGCCGCCACTTGTTCGTGGTCGTCGTGTTAAGCTTAAATATGCGCATGCCGGTGGTTATAACCCGCCACGTATTGTAATTCATGGTAACCAAGTTCACGATTTACCAGATAGCTACAAACGCTACCTGATGAACTACTACCGTAAAGCACTTAAAATTATGGGCACCCCAATCAAAATTGAATTTAGAGAAGGTGATAACCCATTTGCAGGGCGTACTAATAAAGTAACGCTTTCGCAAAAACGTAAAATACGTGCGTTTGCAAAAGAAAACCGTAATAAATAAACTGCATAAGCGTTAATTTATTACAAAAAAAACGGCGTACTATTTAGTACGCCGTTTTTTATGCTTTATACCAATTAGCTTAATTAAGTGATCTATTTTGAGATTTGAAAAACATGTTGCTAGCTAGGCAAAAAATTCGCTATTTAGTGGTTCAAAATGAGAATTTTTAACGCAGGGAGCGACATATTTAGCTCCGCAAAATGATTAAGTATTATTGCAGATAAGTACGCTTATAATCCTTCATATTCAGCTTCCCTTGGCTTTAAAATATGTTCTTGGCAAGTCATTTTGTTCCAACAATCCGTTTCAGGTACGCCGTAATACCAGGCTCTAAAAATCGGTTGATATTTTTCAATAACCCGTTGTTGCATACGTTTTGAAAAATGAGGTAAGTACATAGTTTTGATCACCGTAATGTGCCTTTTAATCGTCTTTCCTAAATTAAAGCGCGCTTGGCGATACCGAATGTCTGCTTTTTTATATTCCCTGCTATCAGGTGTAAAGTTTTGCATGTCTTGTTTAGGGCCAGTCGCCCAGCCAGCTACTTTATTCATTTGTTCAGCAAACGGCTTAACGGTAAACGTAATATGAATAGGGTCATCAGCATCGGTGGGCCCAAAACCTCGCGGAAATCCGCCTTGGTGATAATTAGGATGGGTAACCGTAAACTCAATCGATGCATAGGCGTTGGGCTGTAATAAATCCAAACGCTCCCGTGGGAAGGTAATTGGCTCATTAGCATAGGCAGCTTTAAAATACTTATAACCAAAATCAATACCACAGCTACTATGACCACACGACTCTGAATAGGCCGACTTTATCAAAAAAGGCAATTCTGGCACTGAGCCATCTTCTGTTTCAATCGTCACAACAATAGGCCCACGATAACCATGTGCCTTATCAAATACCGTAGTGCAACTTGTTGTCAAAAAACACGCCAGTAGCACACAGTAAAATTGCAGTGCTACTTTACGCTTATAATCCTTCATACTCAGCCTTCCTTGGTTTTAAAATTTGTTCTTGCAAGTAATGCTTTTATTAGCAGCACCTGCATGCTTAAAATTAATGTAGCATTCAAGACTACTTTATTACTCAAAATTAAGTAATGCCAATTGCACCAGCCGTTCAACTGTGGAGCCTTGAACGTTTTTAGGCGCTTTAGGGTAATACTTTGATTTTGGTGGCTTAATAGTTATAAAGCCATGATTGGTTGCCATTTCATGTGCTAACAGCTTTCGCTCTCGGGGTGTTAAGTGGTTTTCGTGTATTTTTGCCAGCTCACCACTATCAAGCCATATTCCTGCACAACCCGGGCACTCGTCTATCTCAACTACTTTGAGCGGTGAAAAATACCGGCGCATCATCACTATGCTTGCGCACTTTGGGCAATTTACTCGCGATGATACATCGCCCTCACCTTCAATGTAATTACTCAAATACTTAAGTAATACCTGACCATGCTTTAACTCTGGAGAGCTAAACTTAAAAATTTGGCTGTTATCAAAAAATACGCCGCCTTGCGCTGACGTAAAAACAGTAATGCCGCCAACAAGTAAAGGTTCAAGTGGCGTATTACTACGAGGACAATACATTTAAAATTCCTTTTTATTTATGTTCTTTTACTCAAGCGCTTTATGAATAAGCCCAACAAGCGGCGCTGGCAATGTAATATTACCTGCAAGTACAAACTCATGCGCGTCATCTGACATTTTTTGCCATGTACGGCGAATAATCCCTATCCATTTCTCTTCATTGTAATCTGGTTTTGCATTGGCAAACCCAAGCATGTAATGCTCAATAAATACCAGGCTTGCTACATCTTCTACTAATTGGCTATCTGGGTTACGTTTAATATTTTTTTTAGCGACTGCATCGTACACTCTGTTTTGCTCAGCCTCGCTGTACCCTGCTTGCTGCATAAGCGCTACAACACTACTTGCATGAAATATATAAAGAGCACTACGCCATTGATGATAACCCTGTTTGTTCATTTCAAAGTCGCTACGTGGCGACTTCCAACGCTGAATATGTTGCGCACGCACTGCAATTTGCATGAGTTCATCGGCATCAGGCTTAAAGCGAGTTAGCATGTCGCTCATACGCTGTGAGTATAAATACTCTTTTGGAAAACTTTCTCCATTGTGCTGCTCAGTATTCGGGTCTTGGTTATTAGCTTCATCAATCAGCGTTATTACTTTATTAAACATGACGGTCATTTATTGTAATTAGTTTTAATCATTCTAAACGCTGGTAAAACAATAAACTAGTGCCCCACTCACTTCAGCGGTGAAATTTGTTCAATCAAAAAGTAAAGCCAATTAATACAGGTTATAAAATTAAGCGCATTAATAAAGTTAACTTGGTACTATATTAAGTACAAATTAAAAACAAAAAAGCGCGACAAATAACAATTAACTCGCCAATAACGGATGACTATGTTTAAAAAAAGTATTTTAGCTATTTGTTTAGCTGTTGCACCACTACCAAGCCTAGCCGACAGTAACACTGATTTAAAAACGATTATTGATAACCATTGGCAAAATGCAAAAGCCGAAAAAATATTCTTTCGTACCGATCCAGACGGCTGGAAACCCAGTGGTACATTGCCACATTGGACCGAGCAAGCCATTGCGAAGCGCCAAGCTTACAACAACAGTGTGTTAAAAAACTTAGCTAGTATTGACCCTAAAACGCTCAATAGCGAGCAGCTAATGAACTATCGTTTATTTAAATATGAGCGAGAAACAGAGCAGCAAAGCTACCTTTTTCAAGATAAGTATTTTCAAGTTAACTTTTTAAGTGGCTGGCATACTTATTTTGCCGAAGCACCGGCTAACATGGCATTTTTAACACCCGACGATTACAACGCATTTTTAATCAGCCTTGCCGACTACCCTCGATTTAATCAGCAAAATATTGATTTAATGAAAGAAGGTATAAAAACAGGCTTTACTCATTACTGCAAAACCTTTGAAAATTACAGCCAAAGCATTAGCGCGCATATTGTTAAGCAACCTGAAAAAAGTGCCCTTTACGAGCCCTTTACACGTATACCAAATACGTTTACAGCAGAGCAAAAGGCCACATACCAAAACAAAGCAAAAGCCTTAATTAGCTCAAAAGTAGTCCCTGCTTATCAGCACTTTTACGACTTTTTTGAAAACGATTACATGCCTAACTGTAGAGCGCAGCCGGGTATTTCAAGCGTTAAAGGCGGGCTTGAGTATTACAAATATGCAGTTAATTACTACACCACAACAGACGCCACGCCAAAGCAAATACACGAACTAGGCTTAAAAGAAGTCGCGCGTATAAAAACGCAAATGCAAAACATTATTGATGAAGTAGGTTTTGATGGCACATACAGCGATTTTTTAGAATTTTTAGCAACCGATGAGCAATTTTACGCAACAGACGCACAAGACCTGCTTGAAAAAACAGCCTTTATTACGCAAAAAATGTATGGCAAATTACCAACCTACTTTAATCATTTACCGCGTAACACCTTTACAATAAAAGGCTCAGCGAGTCGTGGCGCGTTTTATATGCCACCGGCTGATAATCGCTCACCGGGTACTTACTTTTTAGCCTCAACACCTAAGCTACAGCCTTTGTATAATTTAGAAGCACTAAGCCTACACGAAGCAATACCAGGGCATCATTTACAAAACGCTATTGCTATGGAGTTAAATGTACCCGAATTTAGACGCACACTTAGCCACTCTGCATTTGGCGAAGGTTGGGCACTATACACAGAGCGCTTAGGTAAAGAAGCCGGCTTTTATCAAAACCCATACAGCGACTTTGGTCGTTTAGGTTACGAAATGTGGCGCGCAGTAAGACTTGTTGTTGATACCGGTATTCATGCATTTGGCTGGAGCCGCCAAAAGGCTATTGACTACTTGGCAGATCACACTGCATTGCCACAAAGCGCGGTGGAGGATCAAATAGATCGTTATATTTCATGGCCTGGCCAAGCGCTTTCGTACAAAATGGGCGAGCTAAAAATACGCGAACTGCGTGCAAAAGCCGAAAAAGAGCTAGGTGCTAAGTTTGATATTCGCAGCTTTCACGACACCGTAATCGGCCAAGGCTCGCTGCCTATGGAAGTATTAGAAGACGTAATAAACGATTGGATAGAAAAACAAAAATCGGCTATTTAACATTCAAGGAGGCGGTATTATTTGCCGCCTCTTTTTAAAACCCTCTTAAACACCTCAAAACTAATCCCTACCCGCTTTTGCTTCGTAAAGTTAATGATTACAAAAACCTGAGTAAACCTATGAGCAAACGCATTTTATATTGGCTACAAAACGATTTACGAATAGACGACAACCCTATTTTAAGCGAACTTGCTACTGAGCAATGCGCGCTCGATATTGTATTTGTTATAAACCCGCACTGGTTTAAAAATAATAACTATCAACAAAAGCCGTATGGCGTGCATAAACAGCAGTTTTTAATGCAAAGCTTGTATGAACTCCAACAAGCACTTATTGAGCGCGGGCAAACACTGCATGTACTTGAAGGCGAACCTGTATCGCTTTTGAAAGCGCGTATTAATGAGCAAAATATTGATGAAGTTGTATACGGCGAGCAATTTGGCCTGTACGAGCAACGCCAAATAAACTTACTCAAAGCACATTTCCCTAATACTAAATTTGCAGGGTCGCAGCAAGACACGCTCTTTAAACAAAGTGACCTACCGTTTGATTTAAGCGAATTACCTAAACACTTTACCCCGTTTCGTAAAAAGGTAGAGGCCGCCACTAGCCCCATTTCACTTTCAACATTACCAAACGGTTTGCTCCCTCAGCCAATAACCTTGTGCGCTAAAAAACCTTTAGAGCGTATAGCAAATAATGGCGTAATGCATGGCGGGTTTAAAAGTGCGCAAACACATTTAAAGCAATACTTTTCAGGTTTACTACCAAGTACTTATAAAATAACTCGAAACGAGCTTGATGGCTTTAATAACACCACAAAATTTAGTACCTGGCTTGCTTTAGGTTGTGTAAGTGCGCGGCAAGTTTATAAAGCAGTTGAGGCGTACGAACATAGTCAAATAACAAACGAGTCTACTTACTGGATTAAATTTGAATTGCTATGGCGAGAGTATTTTAAATGGCATGCACTTAAGGCAGGTAAAAGCCTGTTTAGCTTTAAAGGCCAAAAGCAAACAAAACCCCTTACTACATTTATGCCAAACCGCTTTGCTACGTGGTGTAATGGCTCAACACCCTACCCATTAGTCAATGCCATTATGAATGAGCTTAATGCTACGGGTTATATATCAAATAGAGCAAGGCAAATTGCAGCAAGCTGCTTAGTAAACGAGCTTGGCCTTGATTGGCGATACGGCGCAGCTTATTTTGAACAGCAACTGATTGATTACGATGTAGCCGCTAATTGGGGTAATTGGCAATATATAGCAGGTGTAGGCGTAGATCCGCGTGGTGGTAGGCACTTTAATATTGAAAAACAAACGTTACAGTTTGACCCGCACGCTGTTTACATTAATAAATGGCAAGGCAATGAAAATACCAGCACGCAGCTGGATACCTTAAACGAAGTTGATTGGCCAATTTAAGCCGCCAATCAACTTTTACCAAGTAACGTTTAAAACAACTCAGCAATACCCACATTAATAGCGTAACCACCCAAGGTTAAAAACAAAAATAAACAGCCTGCTAATAACAGCGGTTTTATACCCGCTTGGCGAATAGCGCCAACATGTGTGCGTAAACCTAAAGCCACCATCGCAATGGTGAGTAATATATTATCAAACCAAACAACTGCGCTTGTAGCCACTTGAGGAATAATAGAGAGTGAATGCACACCACTTGCCACAATAAATAACACAGCAAACCAAGGGATTGTAATACCCGCTTTTTGCTCGCCGCCAGGCGCGTTTATATTTGCATGCTTTTTACTTTGCCAAAACGATAAGCCCACTAAAAATGGCGCAAGCATCATCACCCTTAGCATTTTTTCTATAACGGCGGTATCTGCAGCATTGGCGCTTACAGCTGTACCCGCTGCAACCACTTGCGCTACTTCATGAATGGTTGAGCCTACAAAAATACCGTAAGCGTGTTCACTCAGGCCCATGTAATCAAACATAATTGGGTAGGCAAACATGCTTAACGTGCCAAACACCACAACCGTTGCCACCGCTACCGATACTTTATGCGCCTGCGCTTTTATAACCGGCTCAGTTGCCATAACCGCAGCGGCACCACAAATAGAACTACCCGCGCCAATTAATATGGTTGTTTGTTCATCAAGCTTAAATACGCGCTTACCTAGCTGCACTGCCAAAATAAATGTGCCTAACAGCATTACAACATCGGTTAATAAGCCTTCCCAGCCTACGCCCGCTACTTGCGCAAAGGTAATTCTAAACCCAAACAACACAACCCCCGCTTTAAGCAATATACTTTTAGCGTAATCAACACCTATATCGGTTTGCGTAGCAATACGCGAAAACACACTGTTACCCACAATAATGCCAAGCACTATACCAATAGTTAAAGAGCTAAATTGCGCACTTTGCATTATGGGTAACTTACTTAATGCAACAGATGCCCCCGCCAAAACCACCACCAGCAGCATACCTAACCACCAGCGCGTATCGCCATATTGCTTAGTATTAATACCCAAAGGCTGAAACCCATTTTTAATAGCGCTAAGCATAATATTCCCTCAATTGAACAACGTTAAACTGTTGACTTCATTTTAAGAAAGCGCAAAATATAACTCCAATACATTAAAATCATGATTCGATAACTTAAAGTTATGTAATTTGAGAGGCACAATGAACTTGCATGCACTTCGGGTGTTTTATACGGTAGCAAAGCTTGGTAGTTTTTCAGGCGCAGCTGAAGCGCTTTTTATAAGCCAACCGGCTGTATCTAAAGCACTAAAAGAGCTTGAGCACCAATTAAATATTCAACTTATAGAGCGTGCATCTAAAGGCAAAAAACTTACCTTAAGCGAGGGCGGCCAAGCCTTGTATGATCATGCACGTAGCATTTTTGCCATTGAAAAAGCCGCCATAGAAGATATTAAATCACGCACAGGGCTTAAGCGTGGCACGCTCGTTATAGGCACTAGTACAACCATTGCCAGCTATTGGCTACCGCCCTACTTAGCTAAATTTTGCGCGCAGTACCCTGATATAAAAGTAGAAGTACAAGTGGCTAATACAGCGCAAATTGAGCACGCCCTACTTGAATGCACTATCGATTTAGCACTGGTTGAAGGCACACCTACCGAGCCGCATATAATAAGTAAGCACTGGCAAAACGATTTAATGAGTGTCGTTATACCCAGTAACTTTAAGCCCGCTAAAAACTTAAAAGCCTGGTTAAACAAACAGTTTTGGCTACTGCGCGAGCCGGGCTCGGGCACTTTAGAAATGTCGGTAAAGCTATTAGCACAACATGACGTACAAGCAGAGCAAAGTATGCAATTAGGCAGCAACGAAGCCATAGCAAGGGCCGTCGCTCAAGGTATGGGGGTCGCTTTATTGCCAAATGTAGTCACTGAAGATTTAGTGCAGTTAGGCAAATTAACACGCCTGAGCCAAAAAAATAACGAGCAACTTTCTCGGCCTCTTTATCAACTGCATTATAAAGACAGACCGTCTTCACATGCTGCGCAAGCGTTCGAAAAAAGCTTGTTTAGTGAATAATGTTTGATCTGAGCTGTAAGCCGAGTAAGAAAACGGTTGTGTAACATTAATCGCTTATTGTGGTGTTACCTTAATTTATTATATATAAGCCAACTAGTTGAACCCATTGAAAGTACTAATAAATGAAGAACCAATGTTTCACGATTAAATTCACTAAATAAACTGAGTAAAAAACCTGGAAGTATGCTTAAGATTAAAACTACAGGTAATTTAAATAAATTTAACTTTTGGAGTAATAAGCTAATAGGTAATCCGTAAATGAACATTAAAGGATAAAAATAAAATAAACTTCCCACCCCTATTGATACACCAAAACCAACACCTGAAATTAATGAACTCACAGAAGTATAGTTTTCGATACCCGCATAAAAATAACAAAAACCAAGTACTGGTAATGCAATTAAAGGACTAAGAATCGCAGCAATCAAATTTTTACGTAGATCCTTAGACATATTAAGACATACCACAACGAGCTTGTAGATTAATTCGTTTTTTATTTGTTTTAATTGAAATACAAACCATAGCTGAATTCCTATTTTGGCTCAGCCAAAGAGGTAAATTTTGGCCTTACACATTAAAGTACCAAGAGACTAGTTATATGAGTCCAGCAGCTACCTCATAAACCTATTTGCTAAATCGGTAAACCAAATACGAGCAAGCTGAATTTACAAACCCTGAGTTAAGTCTTGCGCTAACGTACCCGTTGGCTTTTCAATTACGCGTACCAACTCTTCGCCATTTTGTTTAACAATAAACGTTGGCGTGTATTGTAAGTCGTGAGCCTTTGCAATGCCTGCATCGTCTTGCTTGTTGTAACCCACGGCCACATAGTCAATGCTTGCAAGTTGTACTTTCGATGCATCAAGTAACTTAATGAGTTTTGGCACTTCGCGCTCACTGTCGTGGCACCAGGTGCCAAATAATACAATAAGCTCTTTGCCTTTTAGCTTTTGCATTAGGGCTATATCTTGTGCTGTTGGTGTATACGCCTTGTATTGCTCGTTAAACTTGTCGTAGTCGCTTAGCAGTGCTTGCGTACTTATCTCGCCCGAAAATGGCGCTGTAGCAGCGCAGCTTACAAGCGGCATGCTTAAAGCGCACAGTAAAATTAATTGTTTAAACATAAGGTTGCTCTTAATTTAGGTATTAATTTAGGTATTAAACGACTATACCCAATATTGAGTGTGGAGTGAACAACTCAAAACCGTTACTTTTTATCCATAAAAAAGTTAACTTGCGATAAGTTAGTTAAATATTCTCGCCTTACGTTTTTATTCTCAGCTAGCTTATCTAAATCACCAATTAGGGTAACTAGTTTATTATGAGAATGGCTGCTTGTTTTTTTAAACTCGTCTTGCTTTTCGTCACTCTCAACACGCTCTTTTTTATTCATGTTGTAGCTGTTTTCGTTTTCTTCAAGCCAAATATCGTCAATTAAACGAATGTCACTTTTGCTAATGGTTTGTTCTTGCATCGCCATTTGCAGCTCGTATTGATTGGTTTGCGGATTAAACTCAAACATTTTTGTATCAACATCAACCTCGTGAGACTGAACAAGCCCCACAAGTTCTTTATTTTTAACCGCAGTACCTACGTTATAACTCTCTTCTTTGTTGTAGTAATCAGGGCGACTGTATTGATAATCAAAGTGGCTACTTACATTTTTACTTTGCGTTACACCGCTAAGCTCCCCTAATTGGCTTTGTTCAGTCGCTTGGCTTAGCTCAATTGTACTTTTAGGTTGATAGTCGCCGTTATCCAGCGCATAAGAAAACGTGGCATCAAAATCAGCGAGCTTAGAAATCCCCGCACCCAATGTATTTGGCGCTTTATTACTAAGCCCTTGGTAACGGGTATCGTTTGTAATCATGTTATCAACCAAATCCGCAACCATAGCGCGCCCGTCATTAAATTGCTGTTCTGCAAGTGACTCCAAATTGCTATAACGCTCAGCAGCCGACGACATACTCGCAAAAGCGCCTTTAAATAATGCAAAGCCCTGCAGCATTGCTTCGTCGCCTTTGCGCCCAAATGCCGACTCTTTATCGTCTTTGGTACTGTTTACTCGGCTATCTTCTAAGCTTTGATCGAGCGACGCTAAATACTGCTGCATTTGCTGCGTGTCTTTAGCGCCAATGGTTGACATATCAAGTGCAAAATCAATGTCGTTTTGCCCACCTGCGGCTTTAAACACAAGTGCTTGCTGGTTTGATGCTTCATCAATGGAGTAACTTAAATCAAGCGTGTTCTGGGCAGTATCAAGCGCATCATTTTGCGTTGTTGAAAACGACACATTAAAACCGGCTAGCTGCTCACTACTAAAGCCCGCTAAAAAATCTAAGCTCATGTCTGTTTGATTTGGCACTATAAGAGGATTGAATGAATTTTCACTCACTTTAAAAAACTCATCGGCCATTTCACCAACACCCGCCATAACCTGCGTTAAAGCCGTATGTTCAGCCTCAGATAAATTGCCATTAACTTCGTAACTTATGCCAAAGCCATCTATCGCTTCACCTGTTTTTTCGTCATAACCTTGCGATGAGTTAAAGGTAATGTTTATAACATCGCCTTCTTTAGTTTTTACCGAGAGCTCAAACAGGTAGTTATCGTCATCCTCGTATTTTGCGCGATTAAGGCTTTCCATGTATGGATTAAGTGAGCGCTCTACACGTTGCTGGCTTGAGGCTAAAAACGTTTTTTGCTCATGCCCAAGCTGACCTAAATTCGATAAAATATCGCTGGTATTAGCATAAGCACCCCGAATATTTTTAACCGACGTATTTAATCGCTTAATTAATTGGGTACTGTTTTCGTTTTTTAATAACCCCTCATGCTGAGAGCTTATTACGGTGCGCAGGGCGAGTTCTTCATCGGAGAGTTTATAGTTAAGCATGCTGGGCGTGCTTGAAATAGTAAATAACGAGGTAAGTTGCTGCTTTAAAACGTCCTCTACCTTTTGATTACTGGCTAGTGCTTCATCAAGAGTTTCATTATTTAACTGGCTTAATAACCCATCGGTTATTTTTGGCGCGTTAGTTTGTAAATCATTAATAGCTTGAAGGTCGCTGCTGGTGTGTAGCGAAGGACTCACAGAGCTTTGGTTAGCGTTATTAACTGATTGGGCAAGTAAAGTGCTTAAATTAGCCTGGCTGCCAAGAGTACTGTTGACCATGATTATCCTTAATCGCTAAACCCTATTAAGTAATTTATCGGACGCAGCATTAAAAGCTTTAGCTTAAGGAGACGTTTTTTACCTATTATTTATACAAACAACCCATTAATAAATTAAATAAGCATAAATCTAAATCGAATAAGCGTAGGTCGGATAAGCGCAGCGCCATCCGACAATTCACCAATTCACCAATTCACCAATTCACCACTCTATTTATCTACTACCCACCTGACTATTAAGGGCTATTCTGTTCGCTCATTACTCTTCATTTGTTTCTTTTATTCTTTGTACTAAAAAGTCGACCGCCGCTTTTACCTTTGGTACTAAATAGCGCTGCTTTTGATACAACAAATAAACCGCCATAGTCGCATTTTGGCTTATCGCTAATTCATGCTCAAACTTAAGCTCTTGCAACTGGCCAGACCCAAGGTATGAGTCGAGCGCCCACCGAGTTGACATTAAAATGCCCTCGCCATTACACGCTTTTTTAGCCAGCCACGATCCGTTATTTGAAATAGCGACCGCAGGCCCAGAAACGTCGTGCCATTGCTCATCCACTTTACATAACCAAGGCGTTGGCCCCGCTGGCGTTTTAAAATAAAGACCACTGTGGCCCTTTAATTCCATAACATTAGTAGGTACACCGTATTTT
Organism: Pseudoalteromonas sp. SG45-3; assembly: GCF_014164075.1. Taxonomy (NCBI): domain Bacteria; kingdom Pseudomonadati; phylum Pseudomonadota; class Gammaproteobacteria; order Alteromonadales; family Pseudoalteromonadaceae; genus Pseudoalteromonas; species Pseudoalteromonas sp. SG45-3. Next base: position 98,766 of record NZ_JACJEN010000017.1, read on the forward strand.
TGTAAATAGCAGGGTGACGCAACAGGAATAAAGCCGTTATCCATTAGTTTTATTGCCAACACGCGTTCATTTGGCGCATAGCCACCGCGAATAGCAATATCAACATCGTCACGCCCAAGTGTCGACAGTTCATCACTTAAGCTAACATCTAATATAATTTCGGGGTATAGCGCGCTAAATTCATCAAGCAGAGGCAGTAATATTTTGTCACCAAAACTTACCATTGAGCTTATACATAATCGCCCCATTGGTGTTGTTTGATAACTGCGTACAGTTTCGTGGCTTTGCTCTAGCTGATTTAATATTTGCTGAACATCGTTATAGTAAATTTGCCCAACTTCGGTCAATTTAACTATGCGGGTCGAACGCTTTAAAAGCGTAGCCCCTAGGCTTTTTTCTAAATCAGCAACTCGCCTCGACAACGACGAAGGCGGCACATCAAAAGCTTTGGCGGCTTTGGTAAAACTGCCCGTTTCAACCACCTTAATAAAATACCGTATGGCTTTTAGTTGATCCAAGTTGCCTCTCCATTAAATAAAATGCTTTATTGTCTTAAAAACAAAAGTGATTCGCATTTTCCCCTATATATAAGCAAATTAAAACAAGTAATAATGTACTCAACCTAAAGACAGGGACTTAAATTGCATTTTTTGGCAATGAGTATCTTCACGTTAATGATGGAAAGCTGACTTATGATTACTTTGCACGGTTTTGCTGCTAGCAACTATTACAACCTAGTTAAACATGTACTTTTACACAAACAACTGCCATTTAAAGAACACCTTGTTTACGGCGGTAGCGAAGAGTTATTAGCAACCAGCCCTGCAGGCAAAGTGCCTGCAATCACAACAGCTAGCGGCCTTAATATTTCTGAGTCGAGTGTTATTTGCGACTTTATAGAAGAGTCGTACCCACAAACCCCGCTATACCCTGAAGATGCAGGTGAGCGCGCAGTTGTACGTCAAATTATGAAAATGGCAGAGCTTTATTTTGAACTGCCGAGCAGACGGTTCATCCCTTATGTATTTTCAGGCGCTGAAGTAACCGACACAACTAAAGGCGAAGTACGCCAAGTATTAACGCGTGGCGTAACCGCTTTGAGTAGCGTGTGTAAGTTTTCACCTTGGATTGCAGGCGAGCAATTTACAATGGCAGACATTTACGTTTATTACGTAAACACCATTGTTAGCGCCTTTGGCTCAAGCCAGCTTGATTGGGATGTACTTGCACAAGTACCCGGCATGAAAGAGTGGAACGAATCAATGAGCCAATTAGCTATTACCCAAAGCATAGAGGCCGATCGGCAATCAAATATGGCTGAATTTATGCAAAAAGTGAAAGCGCAAATTCAAGCAGCCAACGCTAAATAACGCGTAGCTACAAAAGTATCTATTCTAATTTTTAATTACTAAGACAGATCGCCAATACAATAATGCTATTGGCTTAACAAATTTAATTCTTTGCAGGAGACACCTATGACAGATAAAAATATCCAACTTACTTCAACTATCAGCGAAGACAATAAACTTACACTTGCCTTAAAAAACATCGAGATGCCAAAGCCAAATGCCGATGAAGTGGTTATTCGTATTGAAGCTGCACCATTAAACCCATCAGACTTAGGCGTTTTATTCAGCGCAGCTGATATGTCTACTGCAAAGCAATCGGGTACTGATGAAAATCCAGTAATTACTGCCGATGTTCCAGCTCAATTTATGCCATCACTTAAAACTCGTGTTGGAAAAGCAACCCCTGTAGGTAATGAAGGCGCAGGCACCGTAGTGGCAGCAGGCTCATCACCAGCCGCACAAGCATTAATGGGTAAAACCGTTGCAGTAATTGGCGGCGGTACGTATCGTCAATTTATATGTGCCAATGTACAAAGTTGCCTAGAGCTAAAAGAAGGGACTACTGCTAAAGAAGGTGCATCATCTTTTGTTAACCCACTTACCGCACTAGCAATGGTAGAAACCATGCGCGCTGAAGGCCATAAAGCTATTATTCACGCCGCAGCGGCCTCTAACCTTGGCCAAATGCTAAACCGTATTTGTATTGCCGATGGCGTTGATTTAATTAATATTGTTCGCAAACCAGAACAAGAAAAATTACTGCGCGATATGGGTGCAAAATATATTGTTAACTCAAGCAGCGACACTTTTCTTGCTGACCTAACAGCTGCAATAATCGAAACCGGTGCAACTATAGCGTTCGACCCTATTGGTGGCGGCCAACTAACAAGTGACATTCTTAACTGTATGGAAGTTGCAGCTGCGCGCGATATGAAAGAGCACACAATTTATGGCTCTGATACATTTAAACAAGTGTACATTTATGGCGCACTAGACCGCGGCCCTATTACATTAAACCGTAACTTTGGCTTTGCTTGGGCTGTAAACGGGTTCTTGTTATTTAATGCTTTAGGTAAATTAGGCACAGATACAGTAATGAAAATGCGCAAACGCGTTGCTGATGAAATCACCACTACATTTGCGAGTAACTACACGCACGAAGTGTCATTAGCTGAGGTATTACATTTACAGTCAATCGCGGCTTATTCTAAACAAGCCACCGGCGAAAAGTACTTAATTAAACCTCAAGCTTAATTAAATATTCTTCGTTAAAAATTAAAAAGCAGATGCTAATTAGATATCTGCTTTTTTACGTTTAAATATAAGCACTCTACTATTGCTAGGTTTGCAGTTAACGCGTCCTTAAAAGCCTGTCATAAAACCATCACAAAAACGTAATTTACTGAATGTTTACACATTGTTTGCACCTTTTATTCTTATAGTTTATCCACTTTAATAAAATAATAAGCGTGCCTACATGAATATAAAACCTTTTATATTTTATTCAGTTATTGCCTCTACTACATTATTGTATGGCTGCGGCGGTGCTGAGCAAACTACCGACACTAGCACAGAGCAAAGTACTGATTCATCATCAACAATCACGTCAACTGGCTTAGTTATAAATGAAATTGTCGCAAGCCCAAGTGATACCTCCTACGATTGGATTGAGCTATATGCCACTGAGGATATAGCCGATTTGTCGGTATTTTCACTTGTTGATGATAACGCCAACAGAGACCCTCAAGCATTACCCGCAGTAGCGCTTTCGCAAGGAGAGTTTATTGTTATTCAAGCCATAGATGAAACCGACACACCGCCCGATAATGGTTATTACGTTACCTTTAAACTAGGTAGCGACGACGCTGTTACGCTTTATGAAAATAGCACTGCGGTGTCTGTACTTGATTGGGAAGAAGGCGAAGCCGCTGAAGGTTTTAGCTACGGCTTATACACCGACGGCACCGGCACCGCGCAAACATTAACACCAACACAGGGCGCAGCTAACCAAACAGCCGACACCTCAACACTTGTTACCACGCTAATTGCTGAAGATGCCCCACTGCGTATAAACGAAGTAGTAGCAAAAGACAGCAGCGGCTCCGAGGACTGGATAGAGCTTTATGTAACAAGCAGTAGCGATGTTTATTTAGCTGACTACACACTAAGTGATGACAATAACGAGCAATTTGCCCTACCCGACATTACTTTAGCGCCCGGTGAGTTTTATCGTATTTACGCCAGCACCGATGATTTAGGCGACCTCCCAAGCGTAGCGTTTAAATTAGGCTCAAGCGATACCGTAAGCCTTTACAGTAACAATGTAATTATAGAGCAGTTATCGTGGAAAAAAGGCCAAGCCTTGAGTGGTTACAGCTATGGCCGCTACCCAGATGGCAGCGATGCAACAGCGGTATTAACTCCAACAGAGCTTAGTCAAAATAGCAAAGCAACTCACGGACCACTCGTTATTAACGAAGTGGTGGCAAGCGCTGCAGACGATGGCAACGACTGGTTTGAGCTATACAATAACAGCGAAAATACTATTAACTTAGCCAACTACCAAGTTATTGATGAAAGCGACGACATAGACCCAGTAACCCTGCCCGACATAGATTTATACGCAGGCCAATACATTACTATTTATGCCACCGATGAAGATCCAGGTACTTACTACGTACCCTTTAAACTAGGTAAAGAAGACGAGTTAAGCTTAATACTCAACGATGAAGTAATTGACTACATTGATTGGGACGAAAGCGATGTAGCCACAGGCTTTAGTTACGGCCTAAGTAACAGCACCGACTTTACTCATGCGTTTTTAACCCCTACTCCAGGTAGCGAGAATACCGTTGCAACCGCATTTACACCCACAGCTGTTAATACGCTTTCTATTACAATTACCGACGAAAACTGGCAAGACATTCTAGATAACCCACTTGATGAGGAATATCACGAAACTGCTATTACTTTTAACGGTGTAACACTCGATAGCGTGGCTATTCGCACTAAAGGCGGCTCAAGCTTAAGCAGTGTTGCCAACTCTAGCAGTGACCGATACAGCTTTAAGGTCGACATTAACGAATACGTGTCGGGCCAAAAGTTTTTTGGGCTAAAAAAATTCACACTGCAAAACTCGTTTAACGACCCGTCGTACATGCGTGAAGTAATTGCCTACGACCTAATGGATGAAATAGGCGTACCAACGCCTGAGCATGCTTACGTTAACTTTTATGTAAACGGCGAACTATTTGGTTTGTACTTAATGGTAGAAGCCATAGATGGAGAATTTGTAGAAAAACACTTTGCCAACAGTAACGGCGATTTATACAAGCCTGATGGCACAGGCAGCGATTTATTATGGCTAGGTGACGACATACAAAGCTACACCGACATAAACTTACAAACCAACGAAGACACCACCGATAACGGCGCATTTATTAACTTTGTAGAATCGCTCGATGACGGCGAAACCAGCGCCATAGAGGTAGATACACTTTTACGATATATGTCGGTTAGCACTTCGCTTTCTAATTTAGATAGCTACCACGGTACGCTTGCTCATAACTATTATATTTACGATGACGATGGCGTATTTAGCATTTTGCCATGGGATTTTAACGAGTCATTTGGCACCTTTAACATGAATTGTAATGGTGTAGATGTAAGAGAGCTCTACATTGATGAGCCAGTAAGCGGCGCATTAAATGAGCGCCCGTTAATTGCTAATGTATTTGCCGAGCAAAGCAACCTTGATGTGTACCACAGTTACTTAACGCAACTTATTAATGGTTCACTTTCAAGCGACACATTTAGTGCCCGCGTAAATGAAATAGCCGACTTAATCCGTGAGCACGTACAAAACGACCCCACTAGTTTTTACGGCTCAGATTACTTTGAGCAAAACCTAACCTCTACTACGGGGCAGTTTTACGGTTTAACGTCGTTTATGCAGTACCGCGTAGCAAATATGACCGCGCAGCTTGATGGCACATTGCCTTCAGCCGGCGACGGCAGCGGCTTTTGCTCTAGATAAACAACCCATCCTTCATGCAGTGCCAGCACGCTGGCACTGCACTCTGTAACTTTGCAATTTAATAATCTGAGAAAATTATGACAATTCAAGCACGTTTAAAGGATGAATTTTTTGAAAAGGACGCTTCAATTGCACCTGTAGCAATTACTGCAATAAACACTAAAAATAAGCAGGCCCAACCTGAAAAGCCAACCGCTGATAGCCCATTATCAACATTAATTAACGAGCTACTCACCCCGTTTGAAGGCTACGGATTAAAAGATCTTAATAACGCCAACTTAATGAACCGTGTAGACAGCAAGTTTATGCTGCCACTGTCTTTTTTACCTGAGCTACTAACTCACTTACATGGCCAATACCGTGTGCTTGATATACAAGGTAAGCGTTTATTTTCTTACTATAATCAGTACTTTGATACGCCCGAGCTTGATTTATACAAAGCCCACCATAACGGTAAGCTTAATCGATACAAAGTGCGCCAAAGACGCTACGTTGATACCGCCACCGAATACCTAGAAGTAAAACTAAAAAACAATCAAAGCCGTACGGTTAAAACACGTATCAAGCTCGAAAAAAACAACGAGCAAGCTCATTGTACTGCGTTTATGAAAGAACAAATGAAAAACAGCTTTGCACATTTAAACGTAACCCAACAAAGCGGCTATAACCGAATAGCCTTAGCCAACGAAGAAAAAGCCGAACGCTTAACGCTTGATTTTAACCTGTGGTACAACACCCCAAAAGGCGATAACAAAATAACCCTACCGGGCTTTTTTATTGCCGAACTTAAGCAACGCAAAAAAACAAAACACTCGCCATTTTATAAGCTGATGAGCAAACACCACATATTCCCTGCCTCGTTTAGTAAATACTGCATTGGCTGTGCTTTGCTCTACCCCGAGCGCTTAAAAGTAAACCGCTTTAAACCCGTTTTAGCCCGTTTAAAACACCTTAACCGCACTAACCCGCTTTTACCTTTAGAGAATAATTAAAATGACAAAATTAGATCTTATTTTTCTTTCCCGTTTTTTAGTAAACATCCTATCGCTGGCTGTACTTTGCTATGGCTGTTACTTTCGCATAAGTAAAAATGCAGTGGTGGCAGGCTCGTTTATTTTATTTGGCGTAGGCGTTTTTATTATTACCTTTTTGCTGCATGGCGTTGATATGTCAATGGAATTTGCATTTGGTCTATTTGCCGTATTTACCATGCTAAGGTACCGCACTGAGTCTATTTCGATTAAAGAAATGACTTACTTATTCCTTGTTACTGCTATTGCTTTACTTACCTCTGTAGGGCAAATGAGCTTAATTGAGCTAAGTATTCTTAACGGCATAATTTGCTTAATTGCCTTTGTAATTGACTCAAGCATATTTGTAAAACGCTACGAAGTACAAAGCGTTTGCTACGAGCGCATAGAAAACATAACCCCGCAAAACCAAGCCACACTCATCAACGATTTAAAACTGCGCACAGGCCTAAACGTAGTTGCTGTAGACATAGAGCACATCGACTTTTTAAAAGATGTAGCCCAACTAAAAGTGAGCTACTTAGCCGAAAAAAAAACAAAGGTAGCCTAACATGACCTCTAAACTAACTATTTCTACCGTGGCGCTTTCAACACTTTGTTGTTTTGTTAGTAACGCAAGCTTTGCCAAAATTAACGATGATATAGACCTAAGCGGCTATATCATGCTCGACTACAACAAGTTTGATACCTCATTATTAGAGGAGCAATACGACAGCAGCAGCTCAGAAAGTACCTCAGAAATACGCCGCGCTCGCCTAAGTTTTAAATCAGACATAAGCAAAGACTGGAAAAGTAAATTTCAGCTTGGCTTTGCCGATGGCGAAACCGAAATAAAAGACGCCTACCTAGAATACTCAGGCTGGAAATATGCTGATTTAACCATAGGCCAGCAAAAAGAAGGTTTTGGCCTAGAAAAACTAACCAGCTCTCGTAATTTATTAATGCTTGAACGCAGCATGATAAGCGAAGCGTTTTCGCCAGGGCGAAGTTTAGGTATTAGCCTTTCAGGAGAGATAGCCTCAGTAAATTGGCAACTTGGTTATTATCAGCCCGACGAAGACGAAGCAACATCAGCTATTACAGGGCGGGTAGCCTGGGTGCCATGGCAGCAAGATACCAACCTATTACACTTAGGCGTCGCATTTAGTGAGAGGCAGTACGACGGTAACGAATTTAGAGTAAATGAGCCACTTGAAGTTTATACCTCCGACTCATTAATAGAAGGCGATAAAATTAATGCCGATAACCTCTCGCAGCAAGGTATAGAGCTGTTATGGCTTAAAGACAGATTGACCATGATGGCCGAGTGGCAACAAGCACAAGTAACCAGTATTGAAGAGTCAACCAATGATTACGAAGGCGGCTATTTGCAATTTGGTTATCAGCTGTCGGGCGGATACCGCAAGTATAAAAATGCAAAACTAGGCGCAAGCTCAGAGCCAGGCTGGGAGCTCACTGGCCGCTATAGCTTACTTAAGCTCAAGCAAGAAAACCAAGACGCAAAAACCTACGCACTTGGTGTTAACTACACCGTAAACAAAAACATAAAGTTTATGGCCGACTACATTAAAGCCGACTACTTTGAAGCGGGTGGTACTATCACATCGGGCAATGCAATCTCATTAAGGCTGCAATATTCGTTTTAATGCGCTTGGTGTTTAGTCGTTTAGCCTAAAACTATAAAGCCCCTGTGTTAAACGTTACGTTTAACACAGGGCTATTTTAATAGAGCTGTTATAAACTCTCTAAAGGTAACTTATCAGGCTGGTACTTATCCCACTAATTACAGTAAGGCAATTTAAGCTTGTGAGCTTGCCACCCCTCGTTCATTAATGGTGACCGTTCAATAAAAATGAACAACTTAAATTAGTGAACAAAACTTGACTGGCGTTCAATTTATATTTATGTTCATAAACAATGAACAGTTAAATTTAGTGAACAAATGATGGACCACGAGATAATACAGGCAGCTATTGAGAAATTAAACTTGCAGACGAGTTTAGGCGCAGAGTATAAAGCTTTTAAAAAAGAGTGTACTGAAGGCGAACTCGCTTTGCCTAATGTTAAAAGCAATTTAATTATTAAATGCAAAAAGCACCTAAATATAACCACCTTACAAAAGTATATTGCTGAATTAAAAATAAAAAATCAGATAACCAATGCCCTATTAATTACTGAGTACATCAACCCTAATCAAGCAGCTCTATTAAAGGAGCAAAATACATCCTTTATAGACCGAGTTGGTAACACGTATATTAATTGCTCCCCAATTTATATTGATATTCAGGGAAATAAGCCCGAAAAAGCCCACAATGAAATAGCCTTAGCCAAACAATTAGGTAAGGCATTTCAACCCAAGGGTATGAAAGTAGTATTTATGTTTTTAGTGCAACCGGAGCTGGTAAATAAACCCATGCGCACAATTGCAAAGATGGCCGAGGTTGCACTGGGAACGGTTAAACAAGTAATTGACGATTTAATATATCAAGAGTTTATAGTTCAAAAAGACCCACACACTAAAACAATCAACAATTCAAAAGCTTTACTAGAGAAGTGGTTAAACGCTTATCCTGTAACTGTTGAAGCTAAATTAAAACAAGAAATCTTCACTACTGATAACACGGAGCTACTACAAAAACTTGAACTAAATAATGTAAATGCCATATGGGGAGGCGAATATGCTGTTCAACAATATGATGATTATTTAAATACAAAAAATTATCTAATTTACGTAAGCCCTGAACATAAAAAAGTCATTTTAAAAACTGCACGATTACGAAAAGTAAAAGCAGAAGATAATATAAACGATGCAGTAACAAAAGTAGTTTTAGTGGAGCCATTTTTAGCTATAGAAAAACTTGTTGGGCCAAAGACTCATTTAGCACACCCGTATTTAATTTATGCTAATTTATTAGCTAGTAGAGACACAAGAAACATAGATGCTGCAACGAGGTTTTATGAAAAGCACATCGCTTAATGTTGTTGGTAAATTACCACGAGGGTTAGTTGGCCTTTATCAAAAAATAAACGCCCATACTGAAGCATTAGGGATCCCTTACCTAGTCATAGGTGCTACCGCCAGAGACATTATACTCCACCATGGCTACGGTGCTGCAATTGAGCGAGGTACAAGAGATATTGATTTTGGTATACAAGTCCAAAACTGGGACCAGTTTGAACAGTTAAAGGAGCATCTGCTAAAAAATGGTTTTACCCCTGATCAAACAAAAGTACACCAGCTAGTAACTACCGTTCCTAACGGTGAGCGCTGGGAGATTGATATTATTCCATTTGGAAATATTGCTGGTGATGGTAACTCTATTACTTGGCCGCCACAGCACGATATTGGAATGTCAGTAACAGGCTTTAACGAAGCATTTAAACATGCCCTAGACGTAGAAATTGCCAATAACCCCAATCTTAATATTAAAGTTGCATCGCCTGCTGGGATGCTATTGTTGAAGTTAATTTCATGGCTAGAAAGGGAGCATAGCGTTAGACGTAAAGACGCAATGGATATTTTTTATCTCACTAGGCACTACTCAAAAATACCTGATATCGCAGATTCACTTTATGAGGATGACTTTATGGACGCTCAAAACTATGATGAACATAAAGCGAGCACAATGAAACTAGCCACTGATGCTTGCAGCATCGCTAACGAAGAAGTTCTTTCATTCATTAATGAAAAATTGTTCAATATTGAGTCCAAAGTAGACAATTTAGTACTAGATATAAGCAGAGCAGTTCAAATTGAATATAGTGATGCTGAAGAGCTTTTAAGTATTATTTCTGAGCAGCTAAATACTGCTTAACTGTTTCAATAGCTCCTTTGTTTTATATATAAAGTAATCGCTATTGAAACCGCCGGATGCAATTTTCTTATTCCCATAAGTTACTAAAACAGCTTTGCTTATATGTTCTTTCTCATTCAAGCTTGGAACAGGGCTTTATATAAGGCGAGGCTTTAATAAGTGAATTTCCAATATAAATTTGGAATATTCCCCATTCAATGCTGGAATTAAGCTAATTTCTCAATTAACGCTGGCATGGATCACCCATGTGTTGCTCAGCATTCAAGTAAATTTAAGGTTTAGGGATATAGTTAATTTGATAGGCGTACTCTGGCAAACTTCGCTAGTGCGACATCAGCAGGCACTGGCAAACCTTGATGTATGAAGTCAAAATTTGACTCTTTTGACCCAAAAATTGTTGGCTAAAATAGGCGACGCAGGAGCAAAAGCCCACTGTTTTTAGTCCTTATTGATTTTCTTGTTAGTTGAGCTTTTTAACAAATCGAATTTCGTAATGATATAAATAGGTTCTTTTTTATATTCGACTTTATAAAGATATTGATTTTTAAGAAAATTAGTTTTCTCTTTTATTAAGCTAATTTGCTCCCATGGTATAAAAAAACTCTTGGGAAATAGTAGAATCAGCATCCGTTTTTGGCTTATAAATACCCCTTGCTCAAATGATTTGATATTTAGCCAAGTCCTATATTCACTGTTTTTCTCACGAGAAATATCTGCAATATTTGTCAGGTACATACTGCGTGATTTAAAAATAGATGAATCCGAAATGCTTAAATCCGTTTTATATTCTCTAGCTAGTTTAGGATAATACCCAATAGTGCTTTGGATATAATTCACTAAAACATAGAACAATAAAAATGGAATTAAGCCTATAACAAAGTCCACTTTTAAATACTCCGAAAACTTGTTCCGTGCTGCTGACTAGGTTGAAGCCAACTAACACCCCGCTTAGGGGCAATAACACGTGGGCTAAAATTTGGAGCGAAGCGACTGAGTCCACGTATTACTGTCCCAGGGAGCTTGCGACCGACTTAATGTGATTTTTCAACGTTTAATTACCAATCAGCTGCATACTGTTTATTTGCTTTAAAAGCCTCGACTTCTAAAGGTGCTTTGTCATAACCAAATTCAGCTATGTCAGAGAAGTGCTGAGTTATCACTTGGTCAAGACTAGATCTTTCGATTTGTAGCACATGAACCAATTCATGAGCCAATTTTGGCCTATTGAGCTCATATCCATTACGAACATAAATAGAATACCCGAAAGCCTGAGCGTTATTGGTAATACCTTCACCAATAAAACCTAGTGCTTCACCTAGTGTTTTTAGAGCGAAGTTTTCGAATGGAAAGGGTACTTCTTCAACATGTACAATCCTGACTTTCTCTGGTTTTTGAATTCCTATATCAGCTGCCAAAGCTAATTCTCGTGAATTTAGCGGAATTCCTGACTCCGAGCCTTTTCTTTCAGTTTCATAAGCCCAGTCAACATACTGTGGTATCAATATGTCTGAGATGATTTTCTGGTATGACAGTGCTGCACCAATAATTAAAGCAAATAATATTATCACTGTAAGTTTGAAAAATTTCATTCAATTCAAATCCCTTTAAAAATTCCTACTAACTTGCAAAACAACATAACGCCGCGTTAAGTAGTGAGCGACGCCTACGTCTAACCTAAACCATTACACCGTAAACACAAAACTCATTTGAACCAAGAATGCCATGCGTTGCGAATCTGCCTTAAACGCTTTGTATGGATAATAAACCCATAAATTAATTAATATTTATACCAGGTTCGGGTAATGTGAGACCCAGGCTTTAGCAGCAACTAAAGCTTTCCTTGTCGTAGTTCGATTAAGCGATGGCTCCTCTAT
>NZ_JACJEN010000018.1:0-90347 GCF_014164075.1 Pseudoalteromonas sp. SG45-3
TTCATGCTGTTGTGTGGTAACAAGCCTAATTGCACGTTCACGAAATTCTGATGTATAGCGATTTGATTTTTTCATAGTTCCAGTTTCTCAAGTTATTGAGTCTCTGGCAAACACGGGGCGATTCATGTCAAAATTTAACAATACTATTGGCTGACTTAGATAACTTTAAATCTATAAATGATATTTATGGGCATGATGTGGGGGATTTTGTGCTAAAGAAATTTGCAGATATTGCTTCAGAAAATATTAGAGCAATGGATAAATTTGGTCGCTGGGGAGGTGAAGAGTGGTTATTTATCCTACCAGCTACTTCAATTGAAGAAGCAAAAAATTTATTTGAGCGTCTTTCAAGTAAATTATCCAAGGTTGAAGTCGATGGTCTTTCAAATATAACATTCTCAATGGGAGCAGTTGAACTTTATAGCAATTCTGATTCAGATTTAAATTCATTAATAAGGAAAGCCGATGATAAGTTATATATAGCTAAAAAATCTGGTAAAAACAGAGTTTGCTTTGCCCCAAAATAGCTAATTAAGAACTTTACCTTATGTGCGGTAAGAAAATATATATCGATGACAAAACTGACTTTCAGCTTGGATACACAATTATCCAAAAGATAGTAATTTGAACGGCAGCTTTTTACTTTTGAGCGAAAGTTTCAAAGATTACTAAAGAACTAAAGTTGGCCAAACAAGTAGCTAGTATCGCTTAGTTTTGGATAAAGATTAAGTCTTTGATTTAATTGGTAGCCCCTGCAACCACCGAACTAGAATCATATGAAATTGATTAATAAGGATATAATAAAAACAAAAATCAGGCAGTGTAACTTATAGTGTAACTAAAAAGCTTTACCTACCTTTAATATTCATTACGTAAGGTGTGTCACCATTTTAAATAACTCTTAAAAACATATATCTTAACTACATTAAACACTAAATACATATAGTCAAATTTCAGTTTTTTTGTTATTGATAGTGTAGAGTTCACCGGACTTTTGCCTACAACACACTACGATTAATAAAGCTAAGGAAAGCAATGAATATATATGACAATAAATTATCTTTTGAAAAACAATTAGATGTATGTAGGTACCGTTTAGATACACTGTCTAATAATGCCTCTGTTTCATTAACAACAGCCCAACATTTTATTCAAAATTCTGTTTGGTGGGATCACCCTAAAAGTGGTTGGGTTAGAGCACCTAGGCATTCGAGAAATATAGAGCGAGGTAGTCGAGGCTGGGAAATTCACTTTGGTGCGAACAAGTTTTGTATAAGTTTAGCTATTACTCGATGCGTGTCAGTCCTTCATGCTTTACTTACTAAATTTAGCGAAAATAATGAATATCCACGTGAAGAGTTATTAGAAACACTCTATCACCAAGTGAGATGCTCTATCTGTAATTACAACGGAGATTTGTATAAAACCCCTTATAAGCTAAATGGCAATGATATGATATTTGGTACTACTTCTATTGATATTAAAGACTTCGTAGATGAAGTCATTTTAATATCAAAAATAACGCGATTATATAATTATAAAATAGTTAATAAGTCGTCTGCCAATTTAAATTCTTTAATCAAACATCAACATACTACGTTTAAATCATTAAGTTCTAAGTTTTCAGAAAGTGAAGGGAAACCTGTAATGTATGAGTATGAAGCCTGGGGCAGCCAAGACTACTTCGCGCTTCTTGGTGAATTAAAAACAAATTTAGATGAGAATGAGCAGCAGCTTTCTGATATTGACTACCTGTATGAAAAATATAAATCGCATATTCCTCTAAAATAAGTTACACATATTGCTTTATATAACGCTGTCTTGACCGAACCTATCAAAATAATTAGCAGTATTTTACTAATTATTTTGTAATTAACCTTGATTAATACCTGATCCGACCGTATGATCTTCCTATCTCATCTACCAACGTTTACGTATAAGTGTAGAAGGAGTTACGGTTCCGCCTTCTTCGGAAGGCGAGACTAGCTTTTCCCCTCTCTCAGTTCAGCTTTTATTCCTTTCCCAACGCTTATTGTACTTCTTACGTTGGTGCTCATATTCAATATAAAAAGCAGTCCAGGGTAAAATAAAATCTTTTCTGTCATCTAGCACTACTAAATAGCCTTCAGCTTCAAACCAAATATGTATACGCTGGCTACTACCGCGCTTTTCTGACCATACTTTGAGTAAAGGGTCGGTACTATTGTCAATAATTGGTTTAGGCCAGCATATTCGCTCACAGCGACGCATATCTGGTGTTCTTTCTGCTTCATTACTGCCTTCGCTCATCATATGCCAAAACGTTGCTGATTTGCCATCATACTCAGGGTGCCTTTTTAACCCTAATCGCTTACCTCTATAAATTGGTTTAGTCAAAACAAAGTCTTTTTCAAAGCAAGTATATATAAAATCAAAAAAGGCATTCCAGTCACCGTTAAAATCTTGTAATAAAATGAGATCTGGCAACCACTCTGGGAGTGTATTAGCTGTCATGGTCTTGGCTCCCAAATCAATAAGTTAAACTTGGTTTCCATTTGTAAGGTGTTTTTTAACAGCGCATATCCGCTACGTTTACGGATACGCTCAATAATAGCATTTTTAGCGGTGCTTTCGCTTAAGCCCCGATGAAGATAAGACAAAGCGCCAATTAATAAATCTGCTAGCTGTAACTGCTCTGCTTCGTCTGAATGAACTTGTTGAATACGCTCTACCATTTTGCGTGAATAGTCATAAGCGTTATTACAAAGCACATCATGTAACGTACTTATTTTTTCAGCGCCAAGCGTGTCCTTAATATCAATATAAACACGGTATTTTGATTGTGGTTTAAAAATAGCTTTTAACATCACAAAGTACATTTTGTAATACCAATCATCATGACTTTGACCAAACTTACCATGCTCTAAAATATTTTTATCTGGTGCTACTACGCCCCTAAAATGTAGATCATCGTCATCAAAAAAATAATCAATCACATCTAAATAAAACGCCAGTTTACTGGGGCTGACCTTAGTCCACTTAATCTCAAATTGTTTTGATAAACCGTGTTTTTGCTTTATCTCACGAATGCGCTCAGCAACCTCTCGTCGCTTATCTGTAGCACACCATACTGCGCCCAGCACCATGGCTTTTTGCTTGTCATTTTCTAAGTGACAAGACTCGTCACAATAAACGTTATATGTTTGGCTCATAATATATCCTACTTACAACGTCTGCTCGACTATGGCGTCTGTTAGGTGGAGTTTAGTCTTTTGTGCGTCGGTTAAACTGGCTTTGAGTTGGTCGCACAGTGTCATTAGCTCATCGGCTTTGGCAACAATGCGGTGTTGTTCTTCAATTGGTGGTAAAGCAAACACCAACTTCCTTAAAGCGCCCAAAGATATGAATGGCTGGGCACCACCTTTTGCGCTTTCTTGCAAAACACTAGCTAAATTTTCAGTATAAATTTTAAAATAATAAGGCGCAGTAATCTTCTTATCATAGTATTTAAATAGAGCTACATTTTTAATACTAAACTCTCTACTATCTTTTACTATTACTTGATTACCAATATTTCCTCCAATCATAGAAAAGAGTATATCGTCAACTTCTACATGTGACCTTTTAGAAATTTCAATATGATCTTCAGCAGATATTTGCCTAGCTGATTTAAAATTAATGCTGCCATCTTTGAAGTCTTTACTTGTTACTAGAGGATATGTTTCACCACCATTAGCATCTTTAGGTGAGTCATGAGTGCCATCTCTTACATCTATCGAATCTTGTAACCGGCACCACTCCCACCCATTGGGTAATTCAAACGGTTTTTCTTCGTCGGTAATTTCAGGCAGTGGTTTTTGCTTTTTGATTTTTTTGTCTTTAATCAGCTGATTTTTTTCTGCTGCTATGCGCTCTAGGAGTTTGGCGGCGGGTTCGTCGTTTGGGTTTTGTGGGACGAGTTTGCCCATTACTGCTAGTTGTAAAATGGTTTGCTTTAGTGTGTCGATGCTGGCGGTGGTGGTGAATAGCGTGTCGAAGTGCTCGCTTAAACGTTGCCAGTTTTGTTGGAACTGTTCAGCTATTTGTTCGGGTGTTGCGGTTTGCTCTGGTGCTTTCAGCAAGGCCTCTAACAGCACTTCAACTAATGTTTGATGTGCCGTAATACTATTTTCAGTTTGCGCCTCAAGCGCATCACACAAGTCCATTAACTCATCGACTTTTGCAACGATGCGATGTTGCTCTTTTAGTGGTGGATATGGAAAAGGCTCTTTTTTTAATGTATCCACCGAAACCATGTTTTTTTGAGCTGTACCTTTCAAATCAGAAAGTGTATCAGTCATCATGTAGAAGGCTGGAAATAAGATTTTAAAATACTCATTCGTTAGCGCATTATTATTCAGAGCTATTTTTAATAAAGCTTGATTAATGATACCTCGCTCCATATTTGGTGGAGCAATCGCAACTTTACCGACGGTACCTGAGCAACTAATAATTAAATCATTAGGCTTTACTTCAAATGCTTTAAGTTCCTCAAACTTATCCGAATCAATATAATATTCTCCGCGGAAGAAATCATCATTAATCGCATGCTGTTGCTCATAAACTTTATATCCACTTTCAACAAAGTATGCCTTTTTCAAAGAACTACCAAATGGCCCCCGCTTAATCGCATAATCTTCATGTGCAATAATTTGTGGAATATATGCTAAACACCATCCTTCAGGGAGGTCTATATCAGTTTCAGGTACTCCCTCCATCTCCTTAACTAAACTTTGCTTCTTAATTTTTTTATCTTTAACCAATTGCGCTTTTTCAGCAGCTATACGCTCAAGCAATACTGATGCCGATTCATCGTTTGGATCTTGTGGCACTAACTTGCCACGCACTGCGAGCTCTAAAATAAGTTCACGCAGCTTTTTTATGCCGTGAAGCGAAAACTTTTTAGATGAGCCACGCCCTGATGATGACTTTTGCTCTATTGCAGTGGTCCAAATATCAAGGTGCTCGGTGATTAACTGCTCAGCGTTTATGCTTGGTGTTTTTGACTCAGCCATCACTTGCCCTCAACATCTTTTGAAAGCGCTGCTGACAATATGCCTTTTAGCTGATCGCGCAGTGCTTGTATGTCAGCTTGCTGCTTTGAGTAATCGGCTAGTAACTCTTCTGGGTTATGGCTGATTACCTCGCCTACATGCGGGTTTTTAATGTCGAGGTTGTAGTTACGAGCAATAATATCGTCGATTGATACTTTCCACGCTTGCTCGGTCTCTGTACGGCTGGCAAAGCCGTCTGCTTCGTTACCCCACCATTCGAGTTCAGTTTTAAACTCTTCAAACTTCATTGGTTTGGTTTTGTTGTAGTTTTTAACGCCTGCTGGGTATGGGTGCTCGTAAAACCACACGTCTTTTGTTGGCGTACCTTTGGTAAAAAACAGTATGTTAGTTTTAATGCTGGTGTACGGGGCAAATACGCCATTGGGTAAGCGTATTATGGTATGTAAGTTACATTCCTCTACCAATAGCTTTTTAATTTTGGTTTTTACGCCTTCACCAAACAAGGTGCCGTCTGGCAATACCACTGCGGCGCGACCTTTAGTGTTGAGCACTTCTATAATGAGCTGTAAGAACAAATCGGCTGTTTCGCGAGTTTGCATGTCGCTTGGGAAGTTTTTCTCTATGCCATCTTCTTCAGTGCCGCCAAACGGAGGGTTGGTGATGATTACATCTACTTGGTCATCCCAGCTTGAAAGCGGTTTATTTAGGGTATTACCGTGTTTAACTTGTACCGGTACCTCAATGCCGTGAAGCATCATGTTGGTAGTACACAGTAAGTGCGGGAGTTGTTTTTTCTCTACACCGTGTATTTGCTTTTGCAATATTTGGTGATCGTCGCCCGATTTAACATAGTTTGCTTTTACATGGTCAAACGCACACGCTAAAAATCCACCGGTACCACAGGCTGGGTCCATAATAGACTCGCCTAGTTTTGGGTCGGTTACTGCCACTATAAATTTAGTAATGGCGCGCGGGGTATAAAACTCGCCCGCGTTACCAGCGCTTTGTAAGTCTTTTAATATTTGCTCGTACAGGTCGCCAAATAAGTGGCGCTCTTTTGAGTCGGTAAAGTCTATTTCGTTTAGTTTATTAATAACCTGGCGCAGTAGCGTGCCATTTTTCATGTAGTTAAAGGCATCGCTAAAGGCTTGGGTTACTACATAGCCGCGTGGATTTTTATCTATGGGTGCGGTGAGATTTTTAAGCTCTGGAAAAAGCTTATCGTTTACAAACTCTAACAGCTCATCGCCCGTTATACCCTCGTTATCGGCCGCCCAATTGCGCCATAAAAATTGCTCGGGGATTGGCTCGCGGTAGTCGTCTAATTCAAGCTCTAGCTCTTCTTCTTGCGCGTCGAACACTTTTAAAAAAAGTAACCACGACATTTGGCCAAGGCGTTGTGCGTCGCCATCGACACCGGCGTCTTTACGCATAATATCTTGAATGGATTTAATAGCTGAACTGATAGACATAGTATTCTCTTGTTTGATTATTTTTATAAACAGCGGCTAAAAGCGACTATGAAAGCTGTTTACTTTAAATGGGTTAATATTTGCTGACGCTAATACATAGCATCAGCAAACATAACTTTAGGCTGTTTTAGGCACTGGCATTTGGTAAATTTCGGCCTCGAGCTCTTTAAGTGCTTGCTCATATTGTGGTTTGCCACCAAAGCCTTTTTTTACTATTTCACTTAGGCTGCCAATTTCGTTAAATGGCGCCACTTTAAGTGCTTGCATAGATTCAATTTCTTGCACGCCTACATCGGCGTATTTTAACAGAAGGTTTTCAAGTACGGTGTGCGCGGTTCCCGAATATTTAGTGAAATAGTTACGCTTTTGTACGTTATCTGCGCGCTCTTTACGGGTAAGGGGTGGTTGGTCGTAAACTACATGGCAGATCATATCAAATGGGTCCATGTCTTTGCCAACTTCTTCCTCAAGCGCTGACCAAATAATGCCTTCTTCGGCAAGCTCATCTATTACGGCTTGTTTACGGTCTGATTCATTCCAGCGTTTTACAAAGTCATCCAGTGAGCTGTATTGCTTGCTCATGGTTTTACGGGTGTAATCTATAAATGACTCGGTAACAAGTTTACCGTCGGTATCGTAATACTGGACTCGCTCTGCCACTTTATTAACGGTAACACCTGATACACGGTACTTAACCATTTTGTTAGTTTCGTCGTCCCATTCGCCATCAAGCGTGCCATCGCCTTTGGGGTCGTTAATGGTGTCGTTGTTGGCATCTGTTGTATCGTCAGTGGTTTGGTCGCCAAATACCTTGTCTGGTGTTTCTGGGCCGGTTGTATCATCTTGTGATTCAAGATCAATGTCTTCGTCTTCAATATCAGTGGGCGTTACTTTTATTATTTTTTCTGGTGTGCCATCAAAGCGTTCATCGGCAAATAATTCGGTGGCTTTTTTAAAGTCGAGTATCGTAAACCAAAGCTTACCGTAGCGATCGTCAATACGGGTACCACGGCCAATGATTTGTTTAAACTTGGTCATTGATTGTATGTTTTGATCAAGCACTACTAGCTTACAGGTTTTAGCGTCTACCCCTGTGGTCATAAGCTCTGAGGTGGTAGCAATAACTGGGTATGGACGTTTAGGGTTTATAAAGTTATCGAGCTGACCTTTACCTAGTTCGTCATCGCCGGTGATCTTCATTACGTATTTATCGTTTTTTGCCATTTGCTCTGGGTTTAAGTTGGCAATGGCACGGCGCATACGTTCGGCGTGATCTATGTCGTTACAAAACACTATGGTTTTAGCCATAGGGTCTGTACGTTTTAAATAGTTGGTAATGGTTTCAGCCACCAGCTGTGTTCGCTCGTCAATTACCATTGTGCGGTCAAAGTCTTTTTGGTTGTATATTCGGTCTTGTATTACTTCACCGTTGTTATCAACCTGCCCTTTTGTTGGTCGCCAGCCTTGTAGGTCAACATCAAGATCAACACGTACCACTTTGTATGGCGCCAAAAAGCCATCTTCAATACCTTCTTTTAGGGAATAGGTATAAGCAGGGTCGCCAAAGTAATCAGAGTTTGAAACTTCGTTAGTTTCTTTTGGTGTAGCTGTTAAGCCAATTTGAGCAGCACCTTTAAAGTAAGTGAGTATTTCGCGCCAAGCGCTATCTTCACTTGCGCTACCACGGTGGCACTCGTCAATAATAATGAGGTCGAAAAAGTCAGGGTCTACTTGCTTAAACGCTTTTTGAGATTCTTCTGGCCCCGTTAGCGCTTGGTATAGTGCTAGGTGTATTTCGTAAGCAGGATCGATTGTTCTGCCGGTAATTTTGGTCATTGAAGTACCAAATGGCTGAAAGTCGTTAATACGTGTTTGATCAACTAATATGTTGCGGTCGGCTAAAAATAATATGCGTTTTTTAGCGCGTGATTTCCATAAGCGCCAAATGATTTGAAACGCGGTATAGGTTTTACCGGTTCCTGTTGCCATAACGAGGAGTACGCGGTCTTTACCTGACGATATAGCCTCAACTGTTTTATTAATTGCTTGGAGCTGGTAGTAACGCGGGTGCTTACCGCTACCATCGTCATAATAGGCTTGGTTGATTATAGGGAGTTGCGATTCTGTATAGCCTTTGTAGGCACAATATTTAGCCCAAAGCTCTTGCGGTGATGGAAAGTCTTCTAAGCGTATTTCGGTTTCAAGGTTATGCGCATCTGGCGTGCCTAGCTTAGTTTTATCGTGAAAGATAAAGCCATCGCCATTAGAGGCGAATATAAACGGCACATCGAGCAGCCTTGCGTAATCTAAGCCTTGTTGAAGGCCTTTGCCTACTTCGTGCTTATTCGCTTTAGCTTCAATAACAGCAAGCGGCATACTGGGTTTATGGTAAAGTACTATGTCAGCCGATTTAACCGTTTTACGTACACCAAGTTGCCCACGTACGATTACTTTACCGTCACGTAGTTTAACCTCTTGGCGTATTTGAGTTATGTCGTCCCACCCTGCGGTTTTAACTGCGGGTAGAATAAACTTACTGATTATATCGGTTTCGCTGAGCTTTCTTTTATCCATAACTTAAACCATCCCTAAATACTGCGCTATGAGTGCGCACAACTCGTTGATTCAACGCGTTTCATGCTATTTAGTGATGCTATATAAAATACGGTTAATAAGCAAAAATAAAAGGTAAACTAAATTATGAGATATTAAAAAATAAAATTGTAACTTCTATACAAAATAGCGAAGCGGACAAATCGTTTATTTACCGCTTTTTATGTTCCGATAAAATAAAAAATCATTATTCTATCATGTGCTTATAAATATAATTGTTCCGCTATTTGTTCCGCGTTGTTCCGTTTATAAAAAGCGTTTTTAGAACAGGTAAACAAGTGATATTTTTGCAATATTAAAGTTTACAACAACTGCTAAGCATTATCGTAATCATCTAGCCACTCGGCTACAGTTTGCTCTTGTGGTTTTCGTTTTAAATATACTTCCTCTTCTTGCTCTATAGAAGGGGGTATAGCTTTACCTTTTACCGCACTACCTTGTTTACTTATACCGTGGCTATGAAACTCCGTATTATTTAATGTCCGTGATTCACAATATCCGTAGTTACTCATACTCGTAGTCTCACCATTTTCTGTGCCTTGGTATATGTGGCTATTAGCATTTTCGCTGCCACTGTTTAATGCCCCATAAACATGCCCCGCTATATTGCCACGGCTAAGTGCCGCAAGAGTGCCACCGTTTTGCCCTTCGCCTGTCGCTAAAACGCCACGATTAACCGCTTCTATAATTTGCTGATATGTTATGTTTGCTAAGCAAAGTGTTTTAGAGTCGAGTTTATTCCCTTTTCTTATCTCTGCTTGCCAAAGGTAGTTTTTCATAATATTTATTTTTTTATAAAGTTCACTTGGCCTTCTTGGTTTTGGTAAGTTTGAGCAACTCCAGAATTTGAGTAACGCTCCTTGTGCTGGTGGATTAAAAAGTTTTCCATTTAAGCGCCCTGACTTTTTTTTACGATCCAATGATACGTTAAAAATTGTGTAGTAATCTTCGTGGGAACTCAAATCAGTAAAGCTCATTGTTAGCCCATCGTATTTACTCAAATATCGTCCAACTTTAAACTGTCTAAATTGGTATATAGGCTGTGCGATCACACAGCTTAACTGGCTTAGTAAAGTGTTTTGATAGATGTGGAGCCAGTCACTAGGAACCGGCTTTCCACTGTTGGGGGTAATATTTAATTTGCCGTTTATGATACTAATTACATCACCACGGTTAATTAAGTCATTAAGCTTAACCATATAACCTCCTAGCTTCCCAGGAGGTGCATTATTGGCTTTAAAAGTTCAGCTGTTTGCTCTGGTGTGAACTCAGCTAATTTGCGTTTAATACGGCTTTTATTTATGGCTTTTATGATGGTTTCAGCAATATCTAATGAGCTAAAACTATATTTTAAATGACCACCGATACCATCTGAGTTTGGTATTTTTTCGCGTGTAAATGTAAAATCATACTCACGTTCAAGATCTGTAAAGTAGTTTCTTCCACTCGATAAACCGGCATTACGTAAAATATCTAATTCAGTCGCACCTTCAGGATGAGCAAGAGTATATAGGTTAGCTCGCTCTGTTTTAGACTGCGGCTTTTTAGGAGCAGGGCTTACGGCGTTACTACCGCTTACAACACACATTAAGCTGCCCCTTTATGATGTTTTACACTTGGCAGGTTTTCAAGCCATTGCTGAATGTCGCTTTCAAGCCAGCCCATAGCCTTAATACCTAGCTTTTTTCTAACAGGGAACTTACCAGCCTTTTCCCAGCGGTTAATTGTAGATACGCTAGCGCCTGTAATTTTCACAACATCATCTAATTTTAAAATTCTATCTGTCATCGCCTTTTACCTTCTATTTTATTAGGTCAAGGCGAATATTAAGGGCTCAAAAATAAATTTCCTGCCAGCTAACGTTAGTTAACTGTTAGCTAATCTAATACTCTGATATTTAATAATTAAATTTTAATTTTTCTTTCTAATTGCGTCTCGGACAAGCTTTTCCATTCTTTCGTTACTTAAAGGAACGCTTTTTATTTCTCCTGTGTCTTTATCAATTCCGCAGCCCTCAGGCCAATGAGTTTTATGATTAGAAGTAAAAGCCTTTACTACTTTTGAAGCCATTACCACACCACTTTTCAAACACTCTTTGTAATTATTTGCCAACTCGTATAGAGCGGCCTCTAGTATCTGATTACGAGTATCCTGATTCCTTTTTGCCGCATTAGGTCGTTTAACAACCTCTGAATTTACTTTATCAACCGATACAACCTGATCACGCTTCAACAAAAACACATTAATATCAGGAAATATTATATCTGGATGCGGCTCAGCATCTTTTAAGTTAGGCATGTTGGATTTATGCGTTTCATGGCTATATAGCGTCCATATTTGTCCGTCTAATGAGGCTACTCTATTAATCCCTCCCATTGGTAGATCAATACCCCTCTCGCTCAACTCATCATCACATTCATCATAAAATAGGACTTTTTTAAAACACTCTAAGTGACAACTTCCTTCGTCCAAAGGAACTTTAAAAGTGCCCTCTAACTTATAAAGCTCATCTTCTGAGAAATATGAACATTCATAATCATATGAATGCTTTATTTGTTGCCTAGAAGCTCCCTCGGCACTACTTAAAAAAGACTTTTCAATAAGTTCATTTGGTGCATACCTGACCTCTTTCCCGTCATCTACCCGAGTGTAGTAAGCATCTTTAACAGCTGAAAAAACTAGACTTTGTACCTCAGCGCTTGAATTACTATCCCAACCTTTTTTTGCTAAGTGGTCGATGCTTTTAAGAGTATCATCCCCCTTCCCATCTTCTACAAGTCGAAGCAAATCATCTAGCCAGTTATACGTTTGCGGTAGTGGGCTATATGGAAAACTCCGTTTTCCGCGCTTGCCGTTTAACTCGATATATAAATCAATATCACCATTCAAATAAAGGTCGATTAATTTAATCGCTTTTACATTTATATCTGTTTCTTTACTAGAAGCAATCAAAGCCAAAGCAGCATTAAAAGTTACAAATTCGTCCATTAGCTAATCCTTAAACTACTTTTAAATGCTGGCTACCAGTGACCGAGTAATCACCTTTGCTAGCCGCTTCAATATGATCAGACCACCAGCACATCATTTTACGTCTGCGCTCTAAATAGTCGGTTCGGTTGTAAGCTGCGCGTACTTGGTTTTTATCAACGTGCGCTAGTGCTGCCTCAATTAAATCAGAGTCAAAACCTTGTGCGTTTAAAGTGGTACTAGCTAGTGCGCGTAAGCCGTGAGCTGTCTGCTTGCCTTGTAAGCCCATACGCCTGAGTGCTGCGCCTAATGTCTCTCGGCTTAGGTGGGTACGTGGGTTGTTATCAGAAGGGAATATAAAATCACGGTGTCCGCTAATAGGCTTTAAATACTCCAGCAGTGATAACACTTGCGGGGTTAAGGGGATCGCTTGCGGCTTGCGCTTTTTCATACGCTCAGCAGGTATATTCCACACTCGATTATCAAAATCAATTTCACTCCACGTTGCCCCCGCTGCCTCTGCTGGTCTAGCCATTGTATGAAGTTGCCACTCAAACAAGCATTTAGTAATAAGCTTTAAACGAGCATCGTTAACGGTTGCTAAAAGCATTGGCAGCTGTTCAGGGGCTACCGTAGGCATATTAGTATGCTTAACAGTATCAAACGCTTTAGCGATACTATGAAGATGATTGATCGGCATACGCCCAGTATTAACCGCATAATCCATCACTTCATTAATACGCTGGCATAAGCGGCCTAGCATATCGAGCTTATTCGCTGCCTCTAAAGGGCGCAGCGTTTCAATGGTTAACTGTGCGGATAATTTACTTATCGGCACTTTACCAAGCGCAGGATAAACATGTATTTCAAATCCTCGTAAAATATTAAATGAGTGCCGCTCACTTACTTTTACTGTTTTTAGCTTTAGCCATTCAGTTGCTACTGCTTCAAAGGTATTCTTTGCCTCAGTTGCTTTGGTGCTCTGAATTTCTTCTCTGTATTCTTTAGGGTCAATATCATCAGCAAGTAACGCCCTTGCTTCGTCACGTTTTTTTCTAGCCGCTGCTAATGGTACCGCAGGGTAAACACCAAAACTTATTTGCGCTCGCTTTTTGATGTGCGGACGGTAGTAATTAAACAGCCACGTTTTAGAGCCATTCTTTTTTATACGCAAGCCTAACCCGCCACCATCCGACAACAGGTATTCACTTGCTTTTGGTTTCGCATTTTTTATCTGCGTATCATTCAAAGGGGTTGTTAATCTAGGCACGTTTTCACTCCACTATCGAACAGGTAGCTAACCCTAAAAATGGGATACTAAAATCAAGATCCTCATTCTTCCTTTAATTTTCATTTGTTTAACTGAATTACAGCGATTTTAGTTACATCAAAATCGACAAAACGATTCGGTGTAACTATGAGTGTAACTAAAGATATGGAATATAGAAAGCCATCATGAAGGTTTAAGTTCGTTCAGGAAAAACCATCAAAACCTTTAAATGCAACAGGTAAGAAAGGAGACTGACTTGATACGAGTCAATATAAACTAATATGAATTACTATGAAAAACATGAATTGGTAGCCCCTGCAGGAATCGAACCTGCAACTGCCCCTTAGGAGGGGGCCGTTATATCCATTTAACTAAGAGGCCACAAATAAGCTGAGTGCTTAGAGGTGTGAATTATAACGGCATCTGGTTTTTTATATCAAGCGACAACTGAACTTAATTACTTGATAAGTATATATCTTCTTTATTTAGTACATAAATTGGGATTAGTTTTCGACTACTCGCGACGATTTTTTTTGTATGCGCGTTAATTACACGTGTATTTACAACAACAGCATCACTGCGATAAATTAATGTACCCGCTAATACATGGCTCGCCATTTGCTCTTCGCTAAGCTTTTCAATATCACGCGAAAAAGCAAAATCACCACGACTATTTACATCTATTTTTTGGGTTGTTTTAAAATCAACCACGCCATAACCAAACTTTTGTAACTGATGAATTAATGTTTCAGAAATTTGATTACCCAATTGATTACTTTTAGTAAGCGATGAATCAAGATCTACTAAGGTAGTAACGGCAATATTAATATTGGTGTCGGTATCACTTTCAAACTCAAGCGTATCAACCAAATCAAGTGCCATTTGCTCTACATAGTTAGCAAGTGTTTTATGGTGCTGAAGTGGTGTAAATTGATTGCCGTTAGCATCGTCTTGAGTTGATTTTTGCTCAGCTGTTTTAAGCATGCTTGCTAAGTCATAATTTACTTGTGTGGTTGAAGATGCATTCATTTCAGCACTTTCATTATTTTGAGTAAAGGCACAACCAGTTAAATTAGCTAAAGCAAAAAAAACGATAAAGCGGTTTAATAATTTACTATACATAATTATCTCACTTGCTTGCTTGTTTTAACATTATGCCATCAGTGCGATAGCTACTATTAAGCGCATCAACAACCGACTGTGGAATAAACCCTTGTGCAGAACCTACTACGGCCTTACTTTCTAGCCCAACAATACGTGCATTAACAAGTACACCACCTTGATGGTTTACAAGCGTACCGGCTAGTACATACTTAAAGTTTTGATCTTGATTTAGCTCTAAATAGTCGCGACTAAATACAAAGTCGCCTGTTGAGGTAACGCGCATATAATCAGTTGTTTTAAAATCAATAACGGGTACACCAAAGCTGTGTAATTCATGCATGAAGCTTTCTGCAATTTGATTCCCTAGTAAGCTACCATCGTTGTAGTCTTCATCTAAAAAAATAAAACTCGAAACAGCTAATGGTGTTTGTTCACTTACGTACTGTAAGTTTTCAACCATGTCTTGCATTATGCCGCGCACATAATGGTTAATATTTTTACGCATTGGCGGTGTTGCTTTTGTGTAGTTATCTTGTGGAGCCATTCCTGACTGAAATAAGTTATCGTCAGAAACAGGCGCTGCAACGTCGCGTTGGTTACTCACCAGTTGATTGCTTTGCTCACTTTGTGGTGTTGCGGTGTCTGTATTCATTGTGCCTAGTATTTGAGAGCAACCAAAGCCCAGTGGTAAGCATAATGTAATTAATAGGTTTTTCATTTTGTGCTCCAAATTAGTATTCGCTTCGGTATAAAAGTCCGTCACGCTGCTGAATTTTCTCATTGCCCCACATTACATTAATTGGGATCTCGGTACTTCCCGCAGAGAGCACCTGTTTATTTTCTATATTCACAAGCCGTGCATTAACTATGTATGCATGCTGCTGGCGAGTCACTGTTCCTGTGATAACCAAGTCAATATTTTGGCGATTACGTAATTTACCTAAATCGCGACTTAAAATACTGTCTGAGTTTTCTGATAAAGAAAGGTTATTCCCAAGTCTGTACTCAACGGTGTGATAACCCAGTTGAGTAAATTGCGTAAGCAGACTTTCTTGGATCTGCTGACTTAAGCCTGAGGCCTGCCCTGTCACTAATTTTGTATCTAGTGCGTCTGCATAGAAGAAGCTACTAACGCCAACACGTGCATTAGCATTTAACGCTCCATTTAGGTGGTTAAGTTGCGACGTTAAATTCACTACATAATCATTAACCGTAAAAGGAGCCATGGCCGCTTTAGGTGCATTTGTAGGCACACTTGGTTCTGGTGGTGGCACCAAGTTACAAGCAGCTAAATTTAAAAATAATAAAGGCAGTAAAAGGCGCATAATTGCCATCCTCTTCAAAACATACTGAGGATAAAGCAATTTGTATGCCGACTTAACTATTGTGCGATAAAGGGCTGATCTACGTAATAGCTAACTAAACAATTTATATTTTGGCTCTTTAATTTTTGACAGTCAGCCATAGCGTTTTTTTTGTCTATGTATGCGCCTAGCTTTAAACGGTTATACATAACTCCTTTTACATTTATTGTTTCAACATTCATCACAAAGTTATCGCCTAGTAAGCTAGGAAGCTTTTTTTGTAGTTGCCTAAAAGCTAAAGAGAGTTGTTCTTTTTGCGTTATTGAAAGCACTTGTAAAGCAAATTTGGGATTAACTGGTTTTGTTAATTGTAAATTGGAGCGATTAATTTTGTTGGTATTAACGATTTCTGCTTTTATTACTGGTGCGTTTTTCTGCTCATTTTCTTTTGCAATTGTATTAAGTTGCGATATTAGTAAGCTTAAGTCTTCTTCAATAAGTAATAAGCGCGCAAGTTCAGGCCTCATATTTTGCCACTGCTGGGAGCTCATTTTTAGAGCTTCAAGTTCTTGCTTTGTTATTTTTACGTAGCTTTTTTCGTCAGCTATTTCCGTCTGAGTAATACTATTATCAATTGCTTTATTATTCGCACAACCATAACTTAGCAACATTGCACTGATTAAAAATATACATTGAACTCTTTTCATCCTAATTCCTTTAATGGAGTATTTTATGTGTTTCAACAACACACTTTAATCCTTGCGCTTTTACTGAGTCGCATACAGAAATAAGCTCTGGCGAACTGTTTGTTGCGTACGCTAAGGCTAAAATAAATTTATTTTTAGCTTTATCATGCATATAAAAAGCTTCTTGCTGCTCTATTCGTGGTGCTATTAAACGGTAATAAATTTTTAAGATATTTAACGAACTAAAACTTCCTGCATTGGCAATGCTTCCAGTTGTTGCACTGAGCGCCTTTAACGTTAAATCAACGCCCATTACTACATCTCCTTGAGGCGATAAATTAACTGTTATATTTTGAGTGTTTTTTAGCTGCTTGCGTTGTTTATATTCATCATCAATTACTGCTTTATACTGCCCCGGTTTAAGGTCTGTAAATAAATAATAGCCATCATATGCTGCTTGAGTTTGTGCAACTTGATCCCCTTTCTCATTCAATAGCGCTACATTTGCAAAGGGCTGGATCTGTGTTGTATCACCTTTTTGTTGATAAACAACTCCCTCCACTTCACTGGCATTATTTAATGCAAAATCCATATACTCTACAAAACCAGCCCTTGGTGTAATAGAAAAACCCTCATTAGCTGGTATTAAAAACGGATCTTCAAAACTATTTCTATCTAGTATTATATCTGTTGTACGATTTGCTGGCATTGAAGTTAATAGCGCAACGCCGTGTTCGTCTGTAATTGCTTGACGATAATTGTGAACGCCTTTTACCTTTACGCCGCCAACACCGTGCTCATCATCATCCATAATACCGTTATTATTTTGATCTAAAAATACGCGTAACATTAAACTACCCGTGTTAGTTAAGCTGCGCTTAGAGACAAAATATGTGTTGTGTTCAACATCAAACCCTAAGCTAAAACGACTATAAATACCGAGCCGCCAATCATCGTTACTGTTGTAGTTTAAGTTACTCGTTAAACTAAACTTGTCGCTTTGCCAATTGAGTCCTAATTCGGCCGATTGAATATTATTACGAAGGGAATCAGTTATAGTCAGTTCGGCTTGTAAATCTCGGCCCAAGTTGCGGCTAAACTCAGCCTCGTAACTAACAAGCTCACTTACTGGCGATATACTATAATCTATACCAAACCTTGTGTAGGTTCTCCCAAAGCGCTTTTGAAAACGTGTTGTTCCAAAAGTACTCTTAGAGCTATCGTCTTGTTGCCACAGCAATTGGTTACTTAGTGCAAATCCTGAGTATGAGTAGTTGAACTGGTTGCGTACTTGTTTAAAACGCCCTCTAATATCACTATCGTCATATAAGACGTTATTTTGATAAGAAAGGCGTCCATAGGTATTATTCATTAGCCCACCAGCTAAATTTATTTGGTAGCTGTTAAAATCTTGCTGCTGTTCGTCGGTACGATTTGTAGCGCTAAAAAGTAGTGATTGTTCGGCAATTTGAGTTCGGGCTGTAAATTCAAATTCTTGTTCATTGTTATTATTTTTTTCAACATTCGCATTTAATAATAATCGGTCAAACAAGCTTATGTTGGTACCAAATGCATACTTAAGTAGATCGTCATCCGTATTTTTTTGACCTGATGTAGCAGTGTATACAGATATATTATCTGTAAGCCCTTGCTCATATCTACCCGCAACTTGCCAACCCTGCCCCTGCGAGCTTGAAACATTGTTATTTAGTAACTGCTTGCCTTGTTCAGTAACCGACAATTCATAGTTACCTTGTCCCTGCTTAAGTTGATTTCCATCCACAAAGTAATAATCACTTTTACGCTCAACTTGACCTTGAGGCCCATAAAAAATAAGCTCAAAATTATTAGCTCCAAATAATAAGTTTATATTATCAAAAATATAACGCCCATCTGCGAGGCTAAGCTGCTGGTCTATTAATATTTCATTACGATACAGCTCTACATCCCAACCTGGCTGTATAGCACCGCTTAAGTTAACTTGGTTATTAACTATTTTTCTACTGGTTACATTATTAGAAACTTTAACACCTCGGGCATACTGACTACTGTAGTTATTACCTACTTGCGTGGCGATAACATCACCAAAGGATATTTCAGTAGGCATGAAGCTGTTTTTTATTTCTTTGTCTAAGTTTTGCTTTGTAAACGTTAACCTAGAGTTGGTAAGTAAGTCAGTACTTCGTCCAGACAAAAAATACTCTGCAGATAAATACGCAAAGTCTTGAGTGCCTAAAAGTGAATAGTTCGTAGAATGTCTATCATCGCTCGCGGTAAAATTTAGTTGTAAGTCGGCAACCGGAGAAGATAGCGCTTTATATGGGCTAGCTTTCCATGGGAGCGTAGGTGGCGATCTCTTGTTAGGTGATTTTAGGTTGCGCGACTGTCTGTATCTTTGTTGTTCAACCGGTAAGGGGATCTCTGAGCTTATAAGTAATTCTAAATCTGGGTAATCAATATTAAACTCTAGATTTAAAGCATTATGTAAACTTTGAATATCTACATAAATATCATCTTCAATGGTAATTTGATTTTTTGCTAATAAGTAGCTCTGTGTAGGACTAGTAAATACAGCGGGTGTAACCGCTGCATTTAGAAAAAGAGGTTGTTGATTTGCTCCAACACCTTGAGCAATTCGATTGCTAGCATCAACATTCATTGCAAATTGTAGAATATCAAATAAGTCGCTTAAACTAACTTGTACACTTTGCTCGCTTTTAATTGCTGCAACTTCACCTAAGTAGTATGAGTTTAAATAAAGCGAAAGTATTAATAACTCGCCTGTGGCGATTCGCTGTTGCTGATTTTCTTTGTTTTTATAATCAATTACTTCAACGGGCTTAGTTAGCTTTAGTTCAATTGCGCGTAGTGTTGTTAAAGCATCCCCCACGGAAGAATTAGGATTAGCTATTACACTATTACTAAGCAAACTACTTATGCTTAGTAATAGTGCATACAATAAATTATTTAGCGTCATTCACATTTAAAACATTAAGTGATTGTGAGGTTAAAGGCAGAGTGTATTGTGCAAATGTAAGGTCTTTATATTCTTGACTGCCTTCATATTTAAAAATGACTTTTCCTGCTTTATCTAAATTTTTGTCACTAAATAAACTAAGGGTTACAAACGCATTATCCACTTCTGGATAAATACTTAAATTACCAATTTCTGCAATTTTAACTTGCTCGTTATTGCTATCAACAAAGTAAGCACTTAATTTACCGTAGCTACTAAACTTACCTTCTCGTTTTATATTCAATAAAAACTGAGGACGTTGATTGCTTTCATTTAGCACTAGCTTAGCTTGTTCTATGGCAACTTCTGGCTGTTTCATGTCTTTACGTAACAAAATAGGAATGCTGTAGCTCATAATCATATTAACTTTTATTGAGCTTGTTTTATTAGTATTTTCACCAGGCAATGCTTGAAATAGAAGATGAGAGCGGTACTCACCAGAAGCTAGACCTTTAGGTTTACGTATTGCTATTTTTACTGTTTGTTTTTCACCAGGTGCTAAACGCATTTGTTTTGGTGACAAACGTGCCATTGAACTTAAACTTTCGCTTGTAGCCTCTGCCAACTGTATGTAGCCACCGCTAGGTTGCGCTTGCTTCTCACTCCATAAAACACGATATGTTTGATATTCATCCCCCGTATTAATTACGGTAACTTTAGCGGTTCGTTGACGTTCATCAAAACTAATACGGGTTGGAGAGATAAGTAAATTTGCGTATGTATTTTTTCCTAAAATACATACACTCAGTGCGAGCAGCACTACAACTTTATAAAGCATGTTTTTCCTTTAGTAATCAATCGTAATTTCTAATTGGGTGTCAGTAATAAAACTACCATCTAAGTAACTTTGGCTAGTCCCTGTCGTTATTAAACGGCCACCTACTTTGAGTAAAAGATCTCCAAATTCATCGCTAGTTTGCGTGCTTGGTAAATCCACTAATACAACCGAAAACTTGGCACTATTAGCTCCAAGTACTTCACTTTGCAATGTAGAGTCACTCATTTTATTAAACGATATTTGAGTAAGCGGAGGTAAATCGGTAAATAAAAGTTCTGCGGGATTCCCCTCAGTTAATACGTAAATACTACCAAATGTGGTTATTTCACCATTGTGGTTAATCGTGATAGAGCTTAAAGTATTATTTTGAGGGATAACTAAAGTGCCAAAATTAAGCGCTTCTTGTTGTATGCTTGCGCTATAGGCTTGCTCGCTAAACATTAACGAAAGCCAAGCAGAAACATACAAAAAGCGCATTGTTTGTTTAAACACTAATTAATATGACACTTCAATATTAAAGCTACCAGAATACTCACCATCAGGGTAATCCACACTTGATGCGTTTGATGAAGTAGAAAGAGTCGCGCCTATATTAAATGATACAGCGCCATCAGCACCAGCTTGTAGGTTAGGAGTACCCTGCGTATAAAGCGCTCCTGCATTTGTTCCGCTCGTTATAAAGTAAGTCCAAGCATCTACAGTAAAATCAGGTTCATTTAAGCCTTGGCCAGCTAAGGGTAGTATCAAAGTATTTACTGGGTCGCTAATGGTTAAAATAGAGTTTGGTACTACATCTGACACACTGAAAGCACCCGCTTCACCACCTTCAATTATTGAGATACTCGCAGCGTTACCAGTTGGATTATCTTGTGAAGTAACAGGGCTCGCAGCTGGATCAGGATTAACTGTCAGCGTTGCTTGTTCGGCGCCTAATGGATCTGAAATAGCACGAATAGTACCAAAATTTAAATCGTTATCTTTTGTGAGTACTACAGCATTTTGTACTGTTACTTTCGCTTCAAATGACTCTGTAGCAGCATAAGTGCTAAACGAGCTGACCACGGTGGCTACAGCTAATGCAGATAAATAAAACTTCATGCTAAATCCTTATAAGAAAATGGGCTTTATCAAATATTTGCCCAACTATAGTTAGTATCGACTATTAGTACAAATACTTTAATACTATATAAGTTTAAAAGTCCTAATTTATTAATTATATTGGTTTTCCGACAAAAGCAGCAATATTACATACTTGATCAAGCTGATTAGCTAAATAACAAAACGCACTTACTTGAGCATCGTTTTTAAATGGACCTACACGTAATCCATACAAAGTCATATTATTATTTTTACGTTCAAACATAGTAAAATTAAATTGAGTAAATGCACTAGGGTATAATTGCTTAAGCCTTTCGACTCTTGCTCTAACAAGCTCTGGCTTTAAATACCAACCAAGCTGTGCTCCAATTTTAGTTTCATCTGTTAAGGTGAGTTCTGAATTTTGTAAGTTTGGTGTTTTTACTTCGGGAGTGTTATTTAGTGCCGTCGGTTCCAAATTCTGTGAAGGCTGATTACCATAGGTGATATCGGTTTTACTTTGCATGAGTAAAGGAGGGTTTTCAGTTAATTCACTTTGAGACGATAACGCCATAATTAATAGCTGTAAATCATCTTCCATAGCAGTTAAACGACCAATGCTTTCTTGCTGTAAGTGCCACTGCGAAACATACTCTTTTACTTGTTTATCAGTTATTAAAGAATGCTGCACGCTCTCGTTATTTACAGTTGCGCTGCTGCATCCATATAAATAAAAAGATAAGAATAAAACTGATATTAAATGACAAGACTTAAAATACCGCATTGCAAAATGCACTCTACTAACCAAGATAATAAATCAAAGCAAATTTTGCGCCAATTTATAGCAACTTTTTAATTAAGTAGTCTATTTTGAAGTAAGAAAACCGAGTTGATAACAAAACAAAATTGCATTATTTAATTACTATCACTAATTATTGCTGTATTGATCTAGCTACTGCCTCCGTGCACTCGTATATCAAAATTATTAGCGATAATTGCGTCAGGTTTAATCCCCAAGATTGATTAGGTATTATTACAGATTGATATTACGTAATACGGGCTACAGCCTTACTGGCTTATCGGTGTAGTTACTTACTATGCAATCGAGTTTATACAGCTTGAATACGTCACAATCTGCTTTTGCATTTTTAAAGTTTTGGTAAGAGCCTAGTTTTAGTCTATAAAACATTTTGTCGTTTATCTTGGCGGTTTCTACGTTAGTCAATATTTTGTCTCTAAACAACGGTGCTGCTTTAGTATTTAGCTCTTGCCATGCTTTAGCCACACCTTGCTCTGAGTCAACCGAAGCTACCTGCAAAGCAAATACATGTTTTGGTTTATTTAATTTTACAGCTTGTTTTTTATTGCTGTAGTTTTGTTTAACTTGTTGGCGTGATTTAACATTACGTGTGTTTCGAGGTGAGCGTACAGACTTGCTGCTATACCCTTGATTAGACTGCGCAATAGCTTTGCTGTTTATAATATCAATATGATTTACGAGGTAAGTTATTTCTTTTTCTAATCTTAAAATTCGCTCTATACCTTCGCGTGCTTGTTGCCACTGCATTGCAGCATCTTTTAGCTGAGCAAGCTCCAAGGCTGTAATTGAGACGTAGTCAGGCGAGTTACTTTGAGGTTGTTCGTCAATGGTTTTTATTTCAGGCGTAACGCTGCATGCTGTGCCAAATAAAAGCATTAGCAAGCTAAGTAAAAGCCCAATGTTATTTTTTTTATATATAAACATGTATTTGCTGTCCTGAAAGCAGTGTTTTCACTACATTTCAGTTAAACATTCTCACAAGAAAGCGTTTAACTTTATTTAAGCTGTGAGCTATAAAACTTAGCTCTTCGCATGCTTGTCAGTGTTTTGTAAAACACAACGTTGCATACTCCCACCCTTCCTTGAGAGCATTATTTAATACAAATTTAATGCCAGTTAACACAAACTTTACAACATAAATAACAATATGTCTGTAATGACCTAAAAATTTTATTTTTAAAGAGGCTCCTTTCTTATTTTACTCTAGGGCCTGTTGACCTTTCAGGATTAAAACTTGTTCAATCTAGGGGCTATTTAATCGCGGCGCGAGGTTTGTAACCTAGTGGGCTCGATAACTGCTCCTGCGTTATTCTACTGACTTACATCCCTGTAAGAATAAGTAAAAACCGAGTAAAGCTTCCGCGTCCTGCTCACGCCCCTTACCTACATCCATGTAGGCAACAAAGAGTAAATTGCCCCGAGGCAGAACCCTTCGGGCAGCGCATGTTTGGCATCTATACTACGTTATCACCTATTTATGGGGAATAACCACACTACATAGGCTCTGCCTTGCCTAAATACCAAACAGCCTGCTGCAAATTTAGCCTCGAAAGATAAACAGGCCTGATAAAACTCATAAAAAAGGCGCCGATATAGGCGCCTTTCATGATTTACATTAACTGTTAAATCAGTTTTTTAATAAATGACTTTAATTCATCAGCAAATTCATCGCGACGAAGTGCAAATTCAATAGTCGCTTTTAAATAACCAATTTTACTTCCACAATCGTGGCTACGGCCTTTTATAGCGTATGCATCTACTTTTTCGTGTTCCATTAACATCGCAATTGCGTCAGTTAATTGAATTTCATTGCCTGCTCCTTGCGGAGTTTTTGCAAGTAACGGCCATATGTTTTCGCTTAATACGTATCGACCCACTACAGCTAAGTTTGATGGCGCTTCATCTACTGGCGGTTTTTCTACCATATTAAAAATTGGCGAGTTTTCGCCTTGCTTTAAGTCAACATCACCTAAATCAACTACACCAAACTGGTTAACTTGTGCCATTGGTACTGGTTCTACCATAATTTGGCTATGCTTGGTTTTCTCAAAATTAGCGATCATTTCTGCTAAGTTATCTTTTTTAAGATCGCTCTCTACATCGTCGATAATTACATCTGGTAAAATAACTACAAACGGTTCGTTACCAATAATAGGTGCTGCACAACTAATTGCATGCCCTAAGCCTTTTGCTTCACCTTGGCGTACGTGAATAATGGTTACGTCTTTAGGGCAGATTGCTTGCACTTCGGCAAGTAGTTGCCGCTTAACACGCTTTTCTAAAGTAGCTTCTAGTTCAAAACTTGTATCGAAGTGATTTTCAATTGAGTTTTTACTTGAGTGCGTTACTAACACTATTTCTTTAATACCTGCAGCAACGGCTTCGTTTACTACATATTGAATTAAAGGACGGTCTACCACTGGCAGCATTTCTTTAGGAATTGCTTTAGTGGCTGGTAACATACGAGTACCAAGGCCCGCTACTGGGATCACTGCTTTCATTTTATGTTTTCCTTAATCTTTTATTATACTGAAAATGGATATTGAATCGCTTCGTGGCATTGATAGCCTATTACTTCAAAGTCGTCTCGTGTTACCCACGTTTCTATGTCTTCTAATGATTTAATTTTTGGATTAATTTTTAACTGAGGTGATGCAAATGGCTCACGCGTTAACTGCACATCTCGCATCAGTTCAAGTTGGTTTTCGTAAATATGTGCATTAGCAATTTTATGATACACCTTACCCGCTTTGTGGCCGGTAATTTGAGCCACTAACGCAAGCAACACAAAACACTGAATTTGATTAAAATTAAGGCCGAGCGGTACATCACAGCTTCGCTGGTATGACGTTAAATATAGCGTATCACCAAGTAGCGAAAAAGTGTGCGTATGCATACACGGGCGCAAACAACCAAGCTCAAACTCACCTGGATTATAAAACGTGATTATTTCACCACGGTCATCAATGCCATTTTTTAAGTTATTGATAACTTTGGAAAGCTGATCAAGCGTTGAGCCATCTGGTCGTTGCCAACCACGGCCTTGTACGCCATAAACACGTCCCATGTCATCCTCACCTTTACGGTTAGGATTATTAAGCCATGCGTTGTTATCGTTCGCGTTGGCATCCCATGTTTTACAGCCAATTTCACGAAATTGCGCAGCGCTGTCGTAACCGCGTAAATAACCTAGTAGCTCAGCAATCGCTGCTTTGTAGTAACTTTTACGCGTCGTGATCATCGGAAACTTATTATTAGCCACATCGTATTCTAAATCGGCATTAATAACGGTTAAACAACGCGTACCTGTACGTTCGTTTTCGACCCACTGACCTTCGTCAACAATACGCTGACATAATTTTAAATATTGTTTCATGCTTTTCTTATTATGCCTTAGCTGTTTTAACGTGTTGTGGTTGCTTGTATGCCCAAATTAATAAGCCTAAACCACCCACTATCATAGGAAGTGAAAGTATTTGTCCCATTGAAATAAAGTCGGCAAATAAACCTAGTTGTGCATCGGGTTGGCGGAAATATTCAATACAGAATCTAAACACGCCGTAACCTAATAAAAACACACCGGCTACACTCCCTGCTGGACGTGGTTTTTTAATAAACCATTGCAGGATTAAAAACAGCACTAAGCCTTCGAAAAATGCTTCGTATAACTGCGATGGGTGACGCGCAAGCGGACCGCCCGTTGGAAATACCATTGCCCATGGCACGTCGGTAACACGCCCCCATAATTCACCGTTTATAAAGTTACCAATACGCCCGGCTAAAAGCCCTACAGGAACAAGTGGTGCAACAAAGTCGCCCACTTGAAGCAGTGACTTTTTACGCGTCCACGAAAAAATTGCGACGGCGGTTATAACGCCAAGTGTTCCACCATGGAACGACATACCGCCCTGATCTATCCTAAATAAATACAGTGGGTTTTCTATAAAATAACTAAACTGGTAAAACAATACGTAACCAATACGCCCGCCTAGTATTACCCCTAACATGCCGTAAAACAGTAAATCGCTTACTTGCTCTTTAGTCCAACCCGAATTTGGCTTTGACGCTTGACGATTAGCAAACCACATCGCAAATGCAAAACCTATTAAGTACATTAAGCCATACCAACGTACGCTTAGCGGTCCAACAGAAAAAATAATTGGATCAATTTGAGGAAACTCAAGTGCCATAAAAAATAAACCTTTAGCTAAAAACCATTTTAATTGCGATAACTACAAGCAGCACCGCGAAAACTTTCTTAATTGTATTAACAGGTAAATAGTGAGTTGCTTTAGCGCCAATAGGCGCAACAAACCACGAGGTAATAACAATC
The DNA here is from genome assembly GCF_014164075.1 of Pseudoalteromonas sp. SG45-3. NCBI lineage: Bacteria > Pseudomonadati > Pseudomonadota > Gammaproteobacteria > Alteromonadales > Pseudoalteromonadaceae > Pseudoalteromonas > Pseudoalteromonas sp. SG45-3. The sequence goes on from NZ_JACJEN010000018.1 coordinate 26,474, forward strand.
CCAAATAATGCAGGTAAGTAAACAAACCCGGCAAAACCATGCTCTAAATCGGTAACATGCCAGCCTGCGCTGATGTAACCAATAGAGCCAAATAATGCAATAACAATTCCGCACGCTGCCGCACAGCCAATTGCTTTTTTTATATCAACCGAAAAATAATTAAGCATAGGTACAATTAAAGCTCCGCCGCCAATCCCTATTAAACCTGATAATCCGCCCATTATTGCAGAAACGCCCCCTAAAATAGGACCTGCCGGCAACGGTTTTTCTGACATCTGTTTATTACGCGCGGAGAGCACCATTCTTGCTGCAATAAATACAACACTTATAGCAAACACTGTACGCAATATTTGTTCAGGGATTAAACTTGCTGCAAAGCCACTAATAAGTGCACCTAAAGCCACACCCGACATAACCCATGGGGCAATATCCCAAGGCACGTTATCATTTTTATGATGAGCCAGCGCTGAAGACGTTGAAGTAAATAAAATAGAGGCGAGTGAGGTTGCAATAGCAATTACTAATACATGATCAGCTGACGTTACATTAAATGACAGTAGCAGAGTGCTTAGAACTGGAACGATAATTAAACCGCCACCAATGCCTAGTAACCCAGCTAAAAACCCAACAATACAGCCTAGTAGTGCGCAGCTTGCGACTAACAAACCTAAGTCATACATAGTAATCTCAAATACCCTTTTAAGGTTTATATATTAAAGGATTATAAAACTAATAGCATCTGTGTATTGCAATTAATTAGGCGTATAAGCTTATTTGGGAGTGTAAAACAAATCACCTAATTTATGCTCTAGCATAAAGCTTCGCGTTAAACGTAGTACTTGTTTGGCTGTGGATTGCGCTAAGCATTCACTTAATAGTTGTTCCATGTCACTGACATTTAAACGCCTAAGTACCCATTTAACTTTATTAAGCGATGATAAATTCATACTAAGGCGCCTGTAACCCATGGCAATAAGCAAAATAGCCCCTTCAGGATCGCCGCCTAGTTCACCACACAAACTAAATGGCAGTTCATATTGCTCACATTCACGCGCTACTTTATTTAGTACCCTGAGTACGCCCGGGTGATAAGGGTTAAAAAGTTCGGCAACTCGTGCATTAGCCCTGTCTACTGCTAATAAATACTGTGTTAAATCGTTACTACCTACTGAGCAAAAATCGACTTTTTTTGACCACTCAGGAAGCATAAATACACTTGAAGGTACCTCTAGCATTATACCTATGTCGGGTCTTTCTATGGTTTGCTCTGGGTATTTTTCACTTAACTCAAAATAAGCCTGTTCAAATAACGCAAGTGACTCATCAACTTCTTCAGTGCCACTGATCATAGGGAGCATTATTTTTAAATTACCCAAACCAATATTTGCTTTAAGCATCGCTTTTAGTTGATCTAAAAATAATTCGGGATGATCAAGGCTAATACGAATACCACGCCAACCTAAAAATGGGTTTTCTTCGGTAATGTTAAAGTAATCGAGTACTTTATCACCCCCAATATCCAATGTACGCATAACCACAGGATTAGGATGATAGCTAGTTAGTACTTCTCGGTACCAATTTTCTTGCTCGGATTGCGAAGGAAACTGACCCTTTTGCATAAACCACGCTTCGGTTCGATAAAGCCCCACACCGTCACAAATATGCGCGCTACTTTGCTCAGTATTAAGCTCAAGGCCTGCGTTTAATAATAAGCTAACATGTTCACCGTCAAGCGTAATTGATTCCGAGTCTTGCTCAGCTAAAAAGCGGTTATTAAGTAGGTTATCTTGATGCTGTAACTCTGTGTATTCGTCCATCAGCATTTGTGAAGGCGATATATATAAACGCCCAGCAAATGCATCTAAAATCATCGGTTTGCCATTAAACTGAAGTAGAGGTAAATCTTCTATACCCCAAATGGCAGGGATCCCCATCGCACGCGTTAATATAGAAGCATGGCTATTTGCAGAGCCATTTACGCTTACCACACCTGTTAAGTGACCTTTTGGCACTTCAGCAAGCATGGCGGGTGTTAAGGTATTAGCAATTAAAATAGTGTTGGGCGGATAATTTTTAACAGCGTGCTCTGTATTTACAAGATGGTGTAATACGCGAAGACCAATGTCTTTAACGTCAACAGCACGCTCTTTTATATAAGGGTCTTGCATGGCATTAAATTGAGATATTAAACGCTCTATTACAATTTTTAGGGCGCTTTTAGCACACCAGCCTTCTTGTAATTGCATTTCAACATTATGCCCTAAACTTTTAGCATCAAGCAGTTGTTGATACACATCAAATACCGCAAGAGCTTCGTGCGGAATAGAATCGCTTAGCGTCATAGATAGGGTATTAAATTCTTTGCGCGTTGCAGCTACAGCTTGAGTAAATAAACGGCGCTGCTCAGTGACGTCACTGTCTTTTAAAAGCTCAATAGATTTAAAATCAAGTTTTGGTAATACAACAAATGCTTGTCCTATACCTATTCCCGGCGCGCTCGATACACCTTTTAAAACAGACGTTTGATGAGATGACTCATCTTGGCGTAGTATTTCTTTAATTTCAGCATGCGCTAACTGTGACGCAAGTTGAGCAGAAAGCGTTATTAAAAACGACTCTTCGTCTTGGCTAAATACACGTGCCATTTTTTGTTGGACAACAATAACGCCCAGTACTTTTTTTTGATGAACAACGGGTACAGATAAAAAAGCGTTGTAGCCTTCTTCATTTACTTCGGGGGAGAGCTTAAAACGAGGATGCGATTTAGCAAATGCAATATTAATGGGTTCTTCGCGTTGCGCTACTAGGCCAACTAAACCTTCGGTAAAACCAATTCTAAACTTACCTACCGCATCGGGGTTTAGCCCTTCGGTTGCCATAAGTACAAAATTGTCTTGGCTGTAATCTGCAAAATAAATGGAGCAGCACTGGGTTTTCATGGCATCTTTAACCATTTGCACAAAGCACACTAATGCACTGTCTAAATTCGCTTGTCGCGATACAGACTCCGCAATAGATCTCAGTGTAGCCAGCATGTCCTGCTCCTTTATTCTATAGAGAAATTACTACCTTTTACTTCGCCAATGATCTTTATGTTGTTCTCTCTTATTAAAAGGCATGGCGAAAGGAGCAAACTCTTTCATTACACGTCGATAAACATCCCGTTTAAACGATACAACCTGTCTTACAGGATACCAATAACTTACCCAGCGCCAATCATCAAACTCTGGATGATGGGTTTTAAGTAAATTTACATCTTCGTCTTTACAGCGTAATTTTAGTAAAAACCATTTTTGTTTTTGCCCAATACACACCGGACTAGAGTCTCGGCGGATTAATCGTTTGGGTAATTTATAGCGTAACCAATGTTTTGAGCTTGCGACTATTTCTACATCTTCTGGTCGCAACCCTACTTCTTCGTGTAATTCACGGTACATGGTTTGTTCTGCAGTTTCACCATCATCAACACCACCTTGGGGAAATTGCCAAGAGTGTTGACCATAACGTCTGGCCCAAAAAACCTGTCCCTGATTATTGCAAATCACAATTCCGACATTGGCACGAAAACCTTCGGCATCAATCACCTTAGTGCCTCATTTGTAAGTCGATTTTTAATGATTGTTCCACATTAGCCGCAATACGGCAAATACTATTATACCCAACCCGATTAGTAAGCTAAGTTTGAGCTTTTAGTACATTGATAAATTAATGGAGAATAGGTAAATATTTAGAAAATAACTCAGCAAAGCTATTGCGGTTCTTGTTTTCCTCTAGTTACTCACAGTTTGTGCATAACTTTTGTAAAACACGCTCATTTTGCAAACAAATCCACAATATTAGATCTTAAAACTTAGCTTCTCCACAGATTCTGTGGATAAACATGTTCATATAGTTGTATTTATCCTTACAACTTTGAAATGGCTTAATCAAAACTGAACGTGCACATTTAAAAAAACCTGCAGAGTCAGTAACTTAAAGTAAAGTAGCTTAATTTCAATATGTGCAAAATTAACACAAACAACAGGCGGGCAAAAAACGTACAACCCTAAAGATATCCACGGCTTAGCCTATTTGCTATCATGGCTATGGTATTTATACAACCGAAATTAAGAATATGCGACCTACAAAACCACACTCAATAAACGACTTAATGCAGCGCGTTAACAGTATTGCCGGATTAACACTTGGGCAACTTGCAAACCAGTACTATTTTAAAACACCTGATGATTTACTACGTGAAAAAGGCTGGACTGGGCAACTCATTGAATACGTACTAGGCGCTACTGCAGGCTCAAAACCCCTCCCCGATTTTGAAGATTTAGGAATTGAGCTAAAAACACTGCCTATTTCTTATAAAGGTAGGCCACTGGAAACTACGTTTGTATCGGTTACACCTTTAATGAACGTAACGGGAATGACGTGGCATACCAGCTCTGTGCGTAAAAAACTAAATCATGTTTTATGGCTGCCAATTTTAAGCGAACGTGATATTGCGCCGTTTGACAGAACCATCGGCAGCGGCTTTTTGTGGCAGCCTTCACCTGAACAAGACGCTTTGTTACAGCGCGACTGGGAAGAGCAAATGGAGCTAATTGCGCTAGGTAGAATCGACGAAATATCAGGCCATTTAGGCGATGCTATGCAAATACGCCCCAAAGCTGCTCATAGTAAAATAGTCACTGATGCTATTGGCCCAAATGGGCAAATAATTAAAACCCTACCCCGTGGTTTTTATTTAAAAACCAGTTTTACAGGTGATATTTTAAAGCAGCAGTTTCAGCTATGAGTGCGTAAGAAGTTAAAGCATGAGTAAAGCGTTATACTTTTGTGCTCCACTCTTTAGTGCTGCGTACATCAACAAGCTTAAAGCATACAATTTATTTTCATCTCTTTGGAAAAAGTATCAGGCATAAAAAATCCCCGCATAGGCGAGGATTTTATCATCTAAAATTAAAAGTTATATTCTATGTAAAATAGAATTACTGACCTTTAACTTCTTTAAGACCGTTGTACGGTGCTTTATCACCTAATTGCTCTTCAATACGTAGCAATTGGTTGTACTTTGCAACACGGTCAGAACGGCTCAATGAACCTGTTTTGATTTGACCTGCAGCAGTACCCACTGCTAAATCAGCAATTGTTGAATCTTCAGTTTCACCAGAACGGTGAGAAATAACAACAGTAAAACCAGCATCTTTAGCCATTTTGATTGCAGCTAAAGTTTCAGTTAAAGAACCGATTTGGTTAAACTTAATTAAGATTGAGTTAGCAATACCGTTGTCGATACCACGTTTTAAAATCTTCGTGTTAGTTACAAATAAATCATCACCTACTAATTGGATTTTATCACCCATTAGTTTAGTTTGGTGTGCAAAGCCATCCCAATCAGACTCATCAAGACCATCTTCAATAGAAACGATTGGGTACTGATTAGTAAGATCTTGTAAGAAGAAGTTAAATTCTTCAGAAGTGAATTTTTTACCTTCACCTTTAAGATCGTAGATGTTTGCTTCTTTGTCGTAAAACTCAGATGCAGCACAATCCATCGCTAAAGTAATATCTTTACCTAGCTCGTAACCTGCGTTTGCAACAGCTACTTTGATTGCAGCAAGAGCCGCTTCGTTAGATGCAAGGTTAGGTGCAAAACCACCTTCATCGCCAACCGCTGTTGAATGACCATCAGCTTTAAGCACTTTAGCAAGGCTGTGGAATACTTCAGCGCCCATACGTAGGCCTTCGCGGAAGTTTTTAGCGCCAACAGGTTGGATCATGAATTCTTGAATATCTACAGAGTTATCTGCGTGCTCACCACCATTGATGATGTTCATCATTGGAAGTGGCATAGAGTAAACACCTGGTGTGCCATTTAAGTCAGCAATATGTTCATAAAGCTCAACTTTTTTAGACTGTGCAGCTGCTTTCGCAGTTGCTAGTGATACAGCTAAGATTGCGTTTGCACCTAATTTTTCTTTATTTTCGGTACCATCTAAATCTAGCATCACTTTATCAACAGCGTTTTGATCTAATGCATTTTGACCAGCTAAAGCATCAGCAATTTCTTTATTAATATAACCAACTGCTTTTAATACGCCTTTACCTAAGTAACGTGATTTATCACCGTCGCGTAACTCTAATGCTTCACGAGTACCAGTAGATGCGCCTGAAGGTGCTGCTGCACGACCCCAAGAACCATCTGCTAAATGTACGTCTGCTTCAACAGTTGGGTTACCACGCGAGTCCATAATTTCGCGACCGATTACTTTTACGATTTCTGACATCTTGATTCCTCTATATTCCCAAAATGGTGAGTTCAGCTAACTTTACTACGTTTTATATAGCTTAGTCAGCCCTTAAAACAAAAAAGCCGTGCAATATGCACGGCTTTTAAAATTACGAATTCGCTTTTTGGTGGATGTGTGCAGCTGCTACAAACCCTTCAAATAACGGATGACCATCACGTGGCGTTGACGTGAATTCCGGATGGAACTGCGCGGCAATAAACCATGGGTGATCTTTATTTTCGATAATTTCTACCAGTTTTTTATCTTCTGATAAACCAGTAAAGCTTAAGCCTGCTTTTTCAAGTATTTCTACGAAGTTATTATTTACTTCGTAGCGATGACGATGACGTTCAACAATTTCGTCGCTGCCATATACTCCATGTACTTTAGAACCAGGCGTTAAATGACATTTTTGTGCGCCTAAACGCATAGTGCCACCTAAATCAGATTTTTCGCTACGTGTTTCAACATTACCTTCAGCATCTAGCCATTCAGTAATTAAGCCAACTACAGGCGCTTCTGAATTTGCATTAAATTCTGTAGAGTTTGCATCCGTTAAACCTGCAACATTACGTGCATATTCAATTAATGCTACTTGCATTCCTAAACAAATACCTAAGTATGGTACTTTATTTTCACGTGCATATTTAGCTGCTAAAATTTTACCTTCAACACCACGTCCGCCAAATCCACCCGGTACTAAAATAGCATCTAAGTGTGAAAGTAATTCAACACCTTTGCTTTCTAAGTCTTGTGAATCTACGTATTCAATGTTGATTGTTAGGCGATTTTTAAGACCCGCATGCTTTAATGCTTCGTTAACCGATTTGTACGCATCTGGTAATTCAATATATTTACCAACCATACCAATGGTCACTTCACCCGTTGGGTTAGACTCTTGATAAAGTACTTGTTCCCACTCAGCTAAATCAGCTTCTGGTGGATCTAAGTGAAAACGACGACATACAAAGTTATCTAATTCTTGTGTTTTTAATAACGCAGGAATTTTATAAATGCTGTCTACATCTGGTAGTGAAATAACCGCTTTTTCTTCTACGTTTGTGAATAATGAGATTTTTGCACGCTCATTATTAGGTAGTTTACGGTCTGAACGACAAATAAGAATATCTGGCTGAATACCTACTGAGCGTAACTCTTTAACAGAGTGCTGAGTTGGTTTTGTTTTAACTTCACCGGCAGGGCCTAAAAATGGCACTAGCGTTAAGTGAATAAATAGCGCGCGTTCGCGGCCAATTTCAGTTCCCATCTGACGAATTGCTTCAATAAACGGTTGTGATTCAATATCACCTACAGTGCCGCCAATTTCTACAATAGCAATATCATAACCTTCAGCACCGTCGTATACACGTTGCTTAATATCGTTAGTGATATGTGGAATAACCTGAATAGTAGCACCTAGGTATTCACCACGGCGCTCACGACGTAATACGTCTTCATATACACGGCCTTGTGTGAAGTTATTACGACTAGTCATTTTGGTACGGATAAAACGCTCGTAGTGACCTAAATCAAGGTCAGTTTCTGCGCCGTCTTCTGTAACGTAAACTTCACCGTGTTGAATTGGGCTCATTGTGCCTGGGTCAACGTTGATGTAAGGATCCAGCTTTAAAATGGTAACATTTAAACCACGGGCTTCTAAAATAGCGGCCAGTGAAGCTGCGGCAATACCTTTACCCAACGAAGAAACAACTCCGCCAGTAACGAAGATAAATTTTGTACTCATGCGAACCCTAGAATATCAGGAATTAAAAGGAATATAACACCCAAAGAAGAGCCTAAGGGTATATCATCAAGACGGGGCGAAATTGTACCAAAACACTGCTTATCAATCCAGCTAAAATTAGCTAATACGCGCACAAAAAACGTGCACTATTTAACATTAAGCCTATTTTACTTTTTTAATCGCATCCCACGCACTATCCATCTCTTCAGAGGTTGCTGTATCTAAGCTTTTACCTTGCGCATGCAAATAAGCATTTACCTTTTCAAAACGCGCTGAAAACTTATCATTAGCGCTACGAAGCAGTTGTTCGGGATCTCGTTTAACATGGCGTACAACATTAACAGTGGCAAAAAGTAAGTCGCCGAGCTCTTCCGCTGTATGATCAGATAACGGGTCTTGCTCAATCGCTTCTTTTACTTCAAGCACTTCTTCACTCACTTTATCTAGTGCACCATGATACGTTGGCCAATCAAAGCCAAGGGAAGCCACGCGTTGTTGAATTTTTTTGGCTTTACTTAAGCTTGGCATACTGCCAGGAATATCTTGCCAAAAAGAAGGGGGTTCGGTTTGCGCTCTAGCACTTCGCTCCTGTGCTTTGATTGCTTGCCACTGCTGCGATAATTGATCGTCTGTTAGCTCTTTTTTTTCACCAAACACATGCGGGTGACGACGGGTAAGCTTATCGTTTAATTGCTCTACTAGATCATTAAAATCAAATAGATTTTGCTCTTGTGCAAGTTGCGCATAAAAAACTATTTGAAATAGCAAATCACCCAATTCACCTTTAAGCTCATCTAAGTTGCCTGATTCAATACAGTCGGCAACTTCGTACGCTTCTTCTAGCGTATGCGGCACAATAGATTTAAAATTTTGCTTGAGATCCCACGGACAACCGCCCTTGGGATCTCGCAGTGTTTTCATTATGCTAAGAAGTTGTGTAAGCGCTGTATTATCATTCATGATTAATGACCACGCTTGGCATCATGTACACCTTCAATTTGGTGTAATTTAGAAAGAACACGGTTAGTACCCGATAAGTCATGTACTTCTATTTGCATTGTAAATATAGCTAACTGATTATCTTCAACCGTATTTACGTTCATGTTTAAAACATTTACTTTTTCATTAGCAAGTACTGAGCTTATATCGCGTATCAACCCTGAACGATCGGTGGCTTCTATTTTAATACTTAGTGCGTACGAGCCGTTAATATCATCTGACCAACTTACCGAAATAACACGCTCAGGATGCTGGTTTTTTAAGTTATTAAACGAATCACAGTCTTCCTTATGAACACCTATTCCTCGACCTTGGGTTATATAACCTATTATTTCATCGCCAGGTACTGGGCGACAGCACTTGGCTACATGGCTCATTAAGCTGCCAACACCATCAACCACAATGCCGTTTTTATCACCAGTTACTTTACTTGGTGCTTTAATGCGAATAACCGGCTCATCTTCTGTCCGATCACTTACAAAGTTAAGCATTTGATTGAGGCGAACATCGCCCGCACCAATCGCAACCATTAAGTCATCCAGCTCTTTAAAGTTAAAACGCTTAATGGCTGGCTCTAAATCTTTATATGTTAAATTGAGCTTTTGTAATTCACTGTCGAGAATTTCTTTCCCCGCACTTAAGTTTTTGTCGCGGTCGAGCTGTTTAAACCAGTGGTGGATTTTAGCTCTAGCACGGGATGACTTAATGTATCCTAATGACGGGTTTAACCAATCACGACTTGGATTTGGTTGTTTTTGGGTGAGTATTTCTACCTGATCCCCTGTTGTAAGTTGATGCGTAAACGGCACTATTTTGCCGAATATTTTTGCACCAATACAACGATGCCCCACATTTGAGTGAATGTAGTAAGCAAAATCAAGCGGTGTAGCGCCAAGTGGTAAATCGATAATATCGCCGCTTGGGGTAAATATGTATACGCGATCTTCTACTACTTGGTTTTTAAGCTCTTCTGCTAAATCGCCACCATCAACCACTTCTTCTTGCCATTGGAGTAGCTTACGCAACCAGCTGATTTTTTGCTCATAACCCGAGCCGCGCCCTGGTAATGCACCTTCTTTGTACATCCAGTGTGCAGCCACCCCTAACTCAGCATCTTGATGCATGTCGCTGGTACGAATTTGTATCTCTACCGTTTTACCTTCAGGTCCAAATACCACGGTATGAATTGACTGATAGCCGTTTTGTTTTGGGGTTGCTACATAGTCGTCAAACTCTTTATTAAGATGACGCCAATTGGTGTGCACAATGCCCAGCGCACCGTAGCAGTCTTGCAATCGTTCAACGACGATACGCATTGCCCGAATATCAAAAAGCTGATCAAACTCGTAGTTTTTTTGCTGCATTTTTTTATAAATGCTGTAAATGTGCTTAGGACGGCCATAAACCTGGGCCTCTATGCCCGCTTCACTTAAACGATTTTTTACTTGCTCAACCATATCTTCCATGTAGGCTTCGCGTGTAAGACGTTTGTCGTCAAGTTGTTTGGCTATGCTTTTATAGGTGCCTGGGTGCAAATATCTAAACGATAAATCTTCCAGTTCCCATTTTAATTGCCCTATTCCTAATCTGTTTGCCAATGGTGCAAAAATATCAGCCGTTTCTTTAGCGGCAATGACGCGGTCTTCTTCATCCGCATTTTTTACATTGCGTAAATGACATACCTGCTCGGCAAGCTTAATGACCACGGCGCGCACATCTTCAACCATGGTTAATAACATTTTTCGAATATTATCAACTTGCATAGTGCCTTTACCTTGATGCGATAAAGTACTAATAGTGGCCATTTGTGCAACCCCAGTTAACAGCATGGCTATGTTATTCCCAAGCTGCTCTTCGATGGTTTCAAGCGATATTAAGTCGTTTAAAAAATACGGGGTTAAATACGCAGTAGCTAACGATTCGGGGTCGAGATTTAGCTCAGCTAAAATTTCAACCATTTCGATTGCAGTAGTTTGCCTGCTTTCACTATCACATTTTACGCAGAGCGCTTGGGCTTTAGTAAGTAGCTCTGTTTTTTCTTCAGACAAGGCAAGAAATGAAAGCCGAGTGCTAAAATCTGTTGTCTCATCTTGTTGATGTGATTGTCGTGTAGCTACCATAATGCGTTCTACCTCCGTTGAAATAACGCCATAGTTTCAATATGCCCTGTATGAGGAAACATATTCATTAGCCCAATTTTATTAAGATCAAAGCCAGCTTGTGAAATAATTGCGCTGTCACGGGCTAAAGTAACAGGGTCACAAGAGACATATAAAATAGTTTTAAACTGCTTTAAAGGTAATTCCTCTAATACAGCCATAGCACCAGTCCTCGAAGGATCGAGTACAAGCACATCTAAGTTTTTGCTAAACCATGGGGCGCTCTGTATGCTTTGGGTTAAATCAAAGCAATGAAACTGCGCATTGGTAATAGAGTTAGTTTGCGCATTTTGAGCAGCCATTGCAACCGCTGAAGTCACACCTTCTACACCAATTACAGATTTTGCTTGTTTTGCTAACACTAATGAGAAATTACCAATACCACAAAATAAATCCAATAAATTTTCATCACCTTTTAAATCAAGCCAATTTGCAGCTTGCTTTAACATAGCTTCGTTAACTTGCGCATTTACCTGAATAAAATTACCTAAACCAAATTCAAATTTTAGATCAAATTCTTTAAGATAATAAAATGGCATGGCTAAGTGTGAATGTTCTATTGCATCGCTCTCGCTTTGCCATACAATTTTAAACTGCTGGCTTTTTGTTATGTGCTCAACCAAAGCCTTTGTATCATCATTAATTGCTTTAGTGTGACGAATAACAACAAAGTTTTGTTTATCACTTTGGCATAACTGTAAATGGCTTATACTGTGCAGTGCTTTGTGTTGATTAATTAAATCATCAAAAAGTGTGAAAACATCTGTAAATACTTCATCAAGTACTGCACATTTATTAATACTCACAATATTTTTTGAGCCACTTGCTCTGTAACCCACGCGCATTTTTTTAGCTGCTTTATCAAACATAACAGCTATACGAGCGCTGCGTCTGTAATGCACAGGTTTACTTAATAATGGGGTTTGCCAGTTTAAGCTGTTTAATTTAGCAAACTTACTAAATAACTGAGTAACTGCAGTTTGTTTTTCTACAACTTGTTGGCTTACTTCTAAATGCTGTAATTGGCAACCACCACACTGATTATAGTGCTCACAAAAAGCATCTACTCTTGATTCACTCGCTTGAATAACTTTAGTTACTTTTGCACTACCGTATTTAGCTTTATCTTCGACGAGTGTTGCTTTGACTGTTTCGTTTGGTAATGCACCGCTTACAAAACATACTTTATTGTTATGTTTAGCAATGCCACGCCCTTGATGATCCATTCCCGTTATAGTCAATTCTAGTGTTTGTTGCTTTAACGGTTTTTTTTTCGCTTTAAAAATTTGCGCCATTAGGCATTACCTTAACTTTATTTATGAAGCACCTATATTTAGATGCTTTAGAATGCGTGTTGAACCGTATATACTCAAGTCATACTAATAACGATAAAACGCTCTCATTATGACCAAATTAGGCTTACGCGATTCTGTTTTAACACTGACCCTGATCCCAACGGTGATCATAGGATTACTACTTGGTGGCTATTTTACAATAAATCGTTACATTGAGCTTGATGAAATTTTATATCAGCAAGGCACTACTATTTCTGAGCCCCTTGCTATTGCGCTTGAGCAACCCATGCTCGAAAAAAACAAACAGCTATTGAATCGCCTTATAAGCTACACACATAACAAGCACTCTCCTACAATTAAGTCGATTGCAATTTTTGATAAAAATAATGCGCTATTAATGACCAGTAATTATCACCGCTCATTTGAAAAGTTAATTAATCAAAAAACGCTCATAAATTTAAAAACCACCCATGTGCAAAAGTCAGATGAGCTTGTTACATTTTTCACCCCCATTATTAACCATACAAGTCACGATTCTAAATGGGACCCGTCGGCTTTTCAGTCATCTCTGGGCACCGTTATTATACAGCTAAACAAAGACCAAGCTGTTATAGGGCAACAACGAGCTTTATTAATTAGCGGTATTGTGATTATTTTATCATTGGTGTTTGCAGCTATTTTAGCTTTAAGGTTAAGCCGCATGTTTATGACGCCGCTTAATAAGTTAGTACTTGCAACCGACAAGTTGGTTGAAGGTAAAAGAAGTACTGGCCTTAACGACAACATGATTGGTGAGTTTGAGTTACTTCGCGAAGGCTTAAACACCATTGCTCACACTATGGTGATGCAAAAAGATGAAATGCAAAAAAATATTGATCAAGCAACGAGTGACTACCGCGAAACACTAGAGCAATACGAAACGTCAAATATAGAGCTCTCGTTTGCTAAAAAAGAAGCGCAAGATGCTAACCGTGTAAAATCAGACTTTTTAGCTAAAATGAGTCATGAGCTTCGTACTCCGTTGAACGGTGTTATTGGATTTACACGTCAGCTTTATAAAACACCGCTGAATAAACATCAAAAAGATTACCTCGACACTATTATGCTCTCAGCAAATAGTTTAATGACTATTATTAGCGACATTCTAGACTTCTCCAAACTAGAAGCGGGGGCAATGGAGCTTGAGTCGATACAGTTTCAACTTCGTGATGCTGTAAATGAAGTAATGACACTACTCGCTCCTAGCGCACACGATAAGCAATTAGAGCTATCCATTTACATTAACCAACAAGTACCGGATGACTTAACAGGCGATCCCACTCGCTTTAAACAAGTCTTAATAAACCTGTTAAGTAATGCGATTAAATTTACCGAAAAAGGCTCTATTAAGGTCGACATAAGCCATCGGTTACTCGACGACGAACGCACTTCTTTACTTGTGTCAGTAACAGATACTGGCGTGGGTATACCTATGGATAAGCAAGACTCTTTATTCACTCCATTTGGGCAAGCAGACTCAAGCATTACACGTAAGTTTGGTGGTACAGGCCTTGGTCTTATTATTACCAAGCATATTGTTGAAGCAATGAGTGGTCGTATAACGTTAAATTCTGCGCCTGGTAACGGTACCTGCTTTACATTCAATAGTGTGTTTAGTTTGCCAAATCACGTATTTACAAATGACTTACCGACTAAATCGCTCATTGGTAAGCGTATCTTATATTTAGAGCCACATGAGCATACGCACCATGCCGTACTTTCGTTATTAACCCAGTGGGAATCAAACGTTACGGCATGCTTTAACGAAACTAGCTTTTTAGACGCTATAAAAAATACTGAACATAAATATGACGTTTGCTTAATTGGCCATATGGCATCAGTTGATGATATGCAGCAACTAAAAAGCTATGTAAAAGCCGTACGTGAATCTACTGATTACTTATATTTAATGCTTAATACTGTATCGCACAATATGCGAGAAGCCTTTATAGGCAGCGGAGCTGATGCATGTTTAAGTAAGCCACTTAATCACCGTAAGTTATGTGAAGTACTTGCAGCACCTTACAGACTTGACCACCCGACTCATAATATTGAACAAAACGATCAAGCTCTACTGCCGTTAAAAGTATTGGTTGTTGATGATAACGATGCTAATTTAAAACTTCTCCATACTTTGTTAAGTGAACAGATTGAAGTAATAGAAACGGCTCATAATGGTTCACAGGCATACAGTTTAAGTAAAAGTCATAAATACGACATAATTTTTATGGATATACAAATGCCAATTATGGACGGTATAACCGCATGTAAGCTTATACAAGAATCATCACTTAATGAAGACACACCCATTATCGCTGTAACGGCACACGCCCTTCAAAGCGAAAAAGAGCAACTACTAAAAGATGGCTTTAAAGGCTATTTAACTAAGCCTATTGATGAAGATATGCTTAAACAAATTATTAGCGACCATAGTCCACAGACTCCTGTTAATCGTGACAAAGCTAAGACAGATACACCACAAAGTCCTGCACCATTTCAAAGTAGTAGAATTGATTGGGCACAAGCCCTGCAGCGTGCTGGCGGAAAGAGCGAGTTAGCGCTAGAGATGCTTAACATGCTACTTTTAAGTGTCCCTGAGACCCTTACATTACTTGCTAAAGCAATAGAGAGTAACGATTGCCAGCAAGTGTTAAGTATTGTTCATAAATTTCATGGTGCATGTTGTTACACTGGTGTACCAAAACTTAAATCACTCGCAGAAACAATCGAAACATCGCTTAAAAATAAATGCTTGTTAGAGAATATTGAACCTGAATTATTTGAGTTACAAGATGAGCTTGAAAACTTACTTGCAGATGCAAGTGTGACCGAACTACAAAGATAAGCTTTGAATTTTAGATAAAAAAACGCGGTATTTACCGCGTTTTTTAATTAAGCTTTTTAAATGCTTATGTTTGCTTATCTTACATTCTTGCTTCAATCATTAATCGTTTCATGTCACGTACAGCTTTATCAAGCCCATCTATAGCTGCACGAGCAATAATAGCGTGACCAATATTTAGCTCATAAATCTCAGGCATTGCAGCGATTGGTTTCACGTTATGATAATGAAGACCATGGCCAGCGTTAACAATCAAACCTAAGCTTGCTGCGTATTTAACACCTTCACGAATGTGCTCTAACTCTTTGTGTAAATCAGTATCATTTGTGGCATCAGCGTACGCGCCTGTGTGTATTTCTACATAAGGAGCACCACATTCTTTGGCTGCATCTAACTGTGCTTTATCTGCATCAATAAATAGCGATACTTTAATACCCGCTTCGGTAAGCGTTTTTGTTGCTGCTTTAATTTTATCTATATTACCGGCTACGTCTAAGCCACCTTCGGTTGTTAATTCTTCGCGCTTTTCAGGTACTAAACACACGTACTCAGGTTTTACTTCAAGCGCGATTTTTATCATTTCATCGGTAACAGCGGTTTCAAGATTCATACGAGTTTGAATGGTTTTAGCCATTACATAAACGTCGCGATCTTGAATATGGCGTCTGTCTTCACGTAAGTGAATCGTAATACCGTCTGCGCCTGCATGCTCTGCTACACTGGCTGCATGAGCTGGATCTGGATAGCTTGTTCCACGCGCTTGGCGAAGTGTTGCAATATGATCTACGTTTACACCCAAAAGAATATCTTTCATTTTCTTACCTGTAAAATTACGTTTATTGAGAGGCCATAAATAGCTCGCGGCTTTTTAATGGTTTACTACCTAATAAGGGTTTTAATAAATAGCGACTTAATTGCTTTGCCATATATAGCACATCATTTTGGCTAAAGTCATGATTTGCTATGGCGTTGAGTTGTTTGCCACTAAATCCAGAACGTGTATCTTCTTGTACTAAAAAACCAAGTTCGGGGAAATAACTATACGTCTGCTTTTCATCTATTGGTTCACCACTGGCGTCAAAACTAAAATCCACGCCATAACCGAGTAATTCCAATAGTTGAAACTCGTATGAGCGAAGCACCTCTTGTAAATTAGCCCCGCTGTTTAGGTTTGATAGATGAGTTTTATATAGCTCAAATACTTGTTCAATTGGCTCGTTAACAGGAACGATACGATTTGTAAGCTCATTTAAATAAAAACCACAATAAAGCTCATCACCTTTTAAAAAGTGCGAGTTCCCATGCAGTTCAAACTTATTGATATATTTTAAATCGTACTTGCCACTGTAATTAACAAGCAGTGCCTGAAACGGCTGAAGTTGTGCTTTATGTTTAGTGGCCTGGCGACCACTAATTCGGGCCAGCATTCTTAACTGACCAACGCCTTCTACAAGCATATCTAACATTACTTGGGAGTCACTATAAGGACGCCGATGTAATAAATACGCGGTGTAGAAGTCGCTATCCATTCACTAAGCTACTGCTTGGTCTAGTCTTCACTGTAACCTAAGCTTCTTAGTGCACGTTCATCGTCAGCCCAACCCGACTTAACTTTAACCCAAAGCTCTAAGAATACTTTGTTATCAAGCATTTCTTCTATGTCTTTACGGGCTTCACGACCAATGGTTTTTAGCTTTTCGCCTTTATTACCAATAACCATGCGTTTTTGTGTTTCGCGCTCAACAAGAATCAACCCGTTGATATGCCAAATACCGTTGTCTTGCCATTTAAACTGCTCAATTTCAACAGTTACAGAATACGGCAATTCTTCGCCCATAAAACGCATTAGTTTTTCACGAATTACTTCAGCTGCCATAAAGCGCATTGAACGGTCAGTTACATAATCTTCCGGAAAGTAAAATTCGCAAGGAGGTAAGCGTTTAGTTACTTCTGCTTTGATTAAATCAACATTTTTACCTTGCGTTGCCGATACTGGCATAATTCCAACAAAATCAAACTTGTCACTTAACCACTTCATATGAGGCAACACAAGGTCACGGTCTTTAACTTGGTCTATTTTATTAATAACCAATAATACCGGCTTACCACTTTGCGATACTTTATTAAGTACCATGTCGTCATCGGCATTCCAATGAGTGCCCTCAACTACAAAAATAATAAGCTCAACATCGCCGATAGAACTAGACGCGGCACGGTTCATTAAACGGTTAATCGCACGTTTTTCTTCAACGTGTAGACCTGGTGTATCTATGTATACCGCTTGGTGTTTACCTTCGGTATGAATACCCATAATACGATGACGCGTGGTTTGTGGTTTACGTGAGGTAATACTCACTTTTTGCTCAATAATTTCATTAAGCAAAGTCGACTTACCTACGTTCGGGCGCCCTACAATAGCAACCATTCCACAAAACGTATCTACATCACCTTCATGAGGCTGTATTAGGGTATCAAGGTTCATTTTTAAGTATCTTCAATGCTTTTTCAGCAGCTTTTTGTTCGGCTTTACGGCGCGAGCTACCTACAGAAATTATGCTATCCATTCCATCAACAATACATTCGACCGTGAATGTTTGATTGTGTGCTTGGCCTTTGGTATCAACCACAGTGTAACCCGGTAAAGATAATTTACGGGCTTGCAAATACTCTTGCAGCAGGGTCTTCGGATCTTTTTGGTTAAGCCCTGGTGAAATAGCATCTAATCGTGATTCGTACCATGACAATATAAGATCGCCACAGCTATCAATACCTGAATCTAAAAATGCAGCGCCAATAATAGCTTCTACTGCATCAGCAAGCGTTGACTCGCGACGGAATCCGCCACTTTTAAGCTCGCCCGGCCCTAAGCGTAAATAATCGCCTAGGCCAAATTCAAGACCAAACTCGGCAAGTGTCTGACCACGCACAAGCGTTGAGCGCATGCGGCTTAAATCGCCTTCACGCGCTTTAGGAAATTTGGCATAAAGTGCATTGGCAATCACAAAGCTTAAAATAGAGTCGCCTAAAAATTCTAGTCGCTCATTATGCTGGCCTTTGTGGCTGCGGTGCGTCATTGCTTGCTCAAGTAAACCTTGATCGGCAAATTCATAGCCAATTTTTTTATATAATTCTGTTACATTTTTTTTCATCGTTACTGAATATTACCTAGGCGCTCAAAGCGAACACCAGTTGGAACCCATCCTGGTAAAATATCATCAGGGCCATTCTCAAATTCAAAACTCATCCATATAAAGACAGCTTTACCCACCAAGTTTTCTTTTGGTACAAAGCCCCAAAAGCGACCATCTTGGCTGTTGTCGCGGTTATCACCCATCATAAAATAATGATCAGCAGGAACAGTCCATTCATCAGAAGGCGTGCCCGGTTGCTGGTAGTAACGCCCTTTTCTCTCAGGCGCTTGTGGGTTGATTAATATATCATGCGTAACTGTTGTTAAATTTTCATTTACACGAGCTAGAGGCATTGGGCCTTGTTTAAATTCGTTATCATTAATTAGTTTAAAATCAATTTTATTGAATTCATTACATAAAAGCTCACCCTGCTGGGTTTCGCCTTCTTTACAATTTGGCTGAATATATAAACGTTTATCGCGATAAACAATTTTATCGCCAGGTAAACCAATTGTACGTTTAATATAGTCAACATTTTCATCTAAAGGGTATTTAAAAACAACAATATCACCACGCTCAGGCTGCCCAATCTCAACTAATTGAGTACGCCAAACAGGGTCTTTTATTCCATATGAATACTTTTGTACTAAAATAAAATCACCTACTAATAATGTAGGCATCATTGAACCGGATGGAATTTGAAACGGTTCAAAGATAAATGATCTAAAAATAGTAATTGCTGCAATCATCGGGAAAATCGACTTTGCTGTTTCTGTTAGTACTGGTTCTGGTGCAATTAATGCCGCAGTTTCTTCATCTAACGGAGCTCCAGCAGACGTTTGCGCTATCGCTAAGCGCTCCTGTCTTTTAGGTGCATACATTAAGTGATCTATTAACCATATTAAGCCTGAGCCTAAAGTTAATAACACCAATAAAACTGAAAAATAACCAGCCATTTATAATCCTTTGTTTTTATTTGCCAACTTTTAAAATAGCTAAAAACGCTTCTTGAGGCACTTCAACATTACCTACTTGCTTCATACGTTTTTTACCATCTTTTTGCTTTTTAAGTAGCTTTTTCTTACGGCTCACATCACCACCGTAACACTTAGCAATTACGTTTTTACGTAATTGTTTTACCGTGGTACGGGCAATAACATGTTGTCCGATAGCAGCTTGAATCGCTATATCAAACATTTGACGTGGGATAAGCTCTTTTAACGCATCAGCTAACTGGCGACCACGAGACTGTGCACCATCTCTGTGAACAATTATCGCAAGTGCGTCAACGCGCTCACCATTGATTAAAATATCAACACGCACCATATCTGATGTTTGAAAGTGTTTAAAGTTATAATCAAGCGACGCAAAACCACGGCTAGTTGATTTTAATTTATCAAAGAAATCCATCACCACTTCAGCCATAGGTAGCTCGTACGTTACAGCTACTTGCTTTCCGTGATAAGTCATTTTTGTTTGGCTACCACGTTTTTCAATACACAAAGTAATAACGTTACCTAGGTATTCTTGTGGTACCAAAATATTAGCTTCAACAATCGGCTCACGAATCTCTACAATATCGTTTACTGCAGGCAAATCAGATGGATTATCAATCTGAAATGTACCTTCTTTAGTAACTATCTCATAGATTACCGTAGGTGCTGTTGTAATTAAATCAATATCGTATTCACGCTCTAAACGCTCTTGAATGATTTCCATGTGTAGCATACCTAAAAAGCCACAGCGGAAACCAAAGCCTAGTGCAGTTGAATTCTCTGGTTCAAAGAATAACGACGCATCGTTTAAGCTTAATTTATTAAGTGCATCACGGAACGATTCATACTCATCTGATGCAATTGGGAACATACCCGCATAAACCTGAGGCTTAATTTTTTGAAAGCCAGGTAAGCGAAGTGGAGCTGCATTTTTTTGATGAGTAATAGTGTCACCTACTGGCGCACCATGTATCTCTTTAATACCAGCAATAACAAACCCTACTTCACCTGTTCTTAAAATACCGGTGTTGGTTTGCTTAGGAGTGAACACACCTACTTGGTCGGCAGTATGTATATGCTCGTTCGACATTATTTTTATTTTGTCGCCAGTGCGTAATTCACCGTGCTTAATACGCACTAGTGATACAACGCCTTGGTATGGGTCAAACCAAGAATCGATAATAAGTGCTTGTAAAGGTGCATCTTTGTCGCCTACTGGCGGCGGTACATCTTTAACAATCATTTCAAGAACTTCGGCAATACCTACACCTGTTTTAGCGCTACACTGCACTGCATCAAGGGCATCAATACCAATAATCTCTTCAATTTCTTCTGCAACACGTAAAGGATCCGCTTGCGGTAAATCGATTTTATTAAGTACTGGAATTACTTCTAATTCCATTTCAATAGCGGTGTAACAGTTAGCTAGTGTTTGTGCTTCAACGCCTTGGCCTGCATCAACAACAAGCAACGCGCCTTCACAAGCAGCTAAAGATCGTGAAACTTCATACGTAAAATCAACGTGTCCTGGAGTATCAATGAAATTAAGTTGGTAGGTTTCGCCGTCGTTCGCTTTGTAATTCAACGTTACACTTTGCGCTTTAATGGTAATACCACGTTCGCGCTCAATATCCATTGAATCCAAAACTTGTTTTTGCATTTCACGGTCGGTTAAACCGCCACAAACTTGGATCAAACGATCTGAAAGGGTCGATTTACCATGGTCAATATGGGCGATGATCGAAAAATTACGGATATGCTTCATAAACTGGATTCTATACTTCTATTTTAATGGACTAAATATGAATACCTAAGTGACTTGAAAATACTTGCTTTAGGATGCCATAAGCTAAATTTGTATATAACAAACTGTAC
This sequence comes from Pseudoalteromonas sp. SG45-3, assembly GCF_014164075.1. Lineage (NCBI taxonomy): Bacteria > Pseudomonadati > Pseudomonadota > Gammaproteobacteria > Alteromonadales > Pseudoalteromonadaceae > Pseudoalteromonas > Pseudoalteromonas sp. SG45-3. The sequence continues at coordinate 47,834 of NZ_JACJEN010000018.1, forward strand.
TTACGCTTTTTAAGATGGGTTACAACCATTTTATGTATTGAATAACAATAAGTTATATTTACTTAACTTAAATAATTCAGCCAGATAAAATAATTTAAAAAACCACGGTTCCCTGTATTTCCAAGTTACTTTGGTATAAAACGGCAATTTTACATTTAATTGGCGTCAATCACCATCTATTTGAGTTAAAGGGATACTAATTGGGTGAATTTTTATAACTTTTATATCGTGCTTTAGAGATTTCACGCGAGTTTTAGCTATAAAAAAGCCAGTAACGCCACCTAGAGCAGCAGCTAAAATCTGCCAGCCTTCGGAAGCTATAAACAATTGCGCCGCAACAAATGCAAAAACAAGACTCAAAAGGAGCGGTAGCATGTAAACCGCAAAAGCATGCTTAACAACATGACTATCATCTAGTGACAAAGTGACCTTTTGCCCTATTTCTACAGAGGATTCAAATTTATAAGGAAAGGTTTTTTTTGCAGTGCCAAATAATTTACTAAACACTTGTGAGCCGCAACGACCATTGCAGCCTTCACAAGCTTGTTTTTGCTGTGCTTCTAAATGAGCAATGTGGCCATCGAGGGCCACAACAGTGAGGGTTTGTTCAATCATAACAATCCTTACGGAATCGTCTATAGTGCGCGGGTAACTGACTCTGCAATCGCTTTTGCGGTCATACTCGGTACATTACCAACAACCGAAACATCAAAATTACCGCCATTATGCACATATACTGTCGTTGCACCAGAAGTGAGTGCTCCACTTAAACGCTTACCTGGTAATGGGCGCTGAATAAATACAGAAACCTCAACAAAACCATCAGAGAACAAGTAATAATCAGTTAACTCGTTATTTAAATCGAGCTTATGTCTGTCTGATTTTAGCAACTCAAAGCCATCTGGTAACCAGCTAATTTTCCAATTAGTGGCAGTACTATCTTCATTTATAAGTGCATCGTTTGGCAAAGGCGTTGGAAAGTTTCGATTGAGCACTTCAACTAGCATACCGGCTGGCTGCTCTGTCACACTAATATGTGTAAGCTGTAACTGCTCTAAGGCTTCACCTTCATGGTTAACGTACGCGGCTTTTAGCAACAACGACGATTCCATATCCAGCCAAATCCAATAATTATATTTATACTCGTCTTTAGATTCAATGCGAACAAGTTGCGCTGCGCGCCCTGCAATACGCCCTTTGCCGCCTAGTACAAAATCATAGTGCGCACTTAAGCGATCTATATCTTTAAATAGTACTTCAGGGATTGGACCTGCTATTGAATCTGTTTTTAGAGAATATGGTTCAGACTGAGGTTCAAAATAAGTAACTTGATTATCGATACGGACCATTTCAAGCCCAGCACCGTTAAGTAAACTTAAATGCTCAAGTTCGGTGTCACCTTGTAAAGCATGCACCCATCGGTAGGGTTCCATTGTTTTACCTTTGACAACCACAAACGAGGCGTCAAAATTACGGGTGTGAACGGCATTAGCCATTTTGAGTAATAAATCTTTGGCAGGATTTGTGTCGTTGGCAAATGCATTGAAGCTTACTACCAACGACAGAACAAAAGTGATTACTTTCATTTAATTAGTTTTTTTCCTCAGACGCTTTGGTATTAGTTTGCGCTGTTTCTAAAGAATTCGCAACTCGTGCTTGGCGTTGATGCTCAAGAACTAACGCACCAATACGCTGTTGCTGTAGTTCACGTAAACCTTGCTCAGCATTTTCAAGCGCAGGCTCAGACGAATAACTTACTGGCGAGGCCATACCTGCTAGCGGTGTGGTTTGCAGTAATGGAATTTCACTTTGCTGCTCATTGTTACTTTGAGGAAGCGTATTAACGCCCACAATAGCAAACATCGCTACACTTGCTGCAATAGCTAATTGGGCAACTGGTTTGCGCCAATTAAAAGCGACTACTTTATTATCTTGTACTGTTTCAGTGATTGCTTGAGGCTGTGTTTTTGACTGACTAAAGTCAGCATAAACAGGCTCGCTTTCTAGTGCTAATGCAACGCGATCGCTAATATCAATATGTATGTCGTTATTATTTTTTTGAGCACGCATCGCATCACCAATTAACGCATAACGGCCAAACGTAGTTACATCTTGCTCTGCAATTTTTGCATCAGTTAGATGTTGCTCGCCATCAAGTAATGCCGATAACGCTTCGTTATCTAACTTGTTAAGGTGTGCTTTTGTCATACTAAGACTCGCCTATTAATGGGTTTAATTTGTTATCTATTGCTTCACGGGCACGAAATATACGCGAACGCACAGTCCCGACTGGGCAATCCATTACCACTGCTATTTCTTCATAGCTCATCCCTTCTATTTCTCTAAGGGTGATTGCGGTTTTAAGATCTTCAGGCAAACTATCAATCGTATTAAAAATAACAGCGCGTACTTCTTCGCTTAAAAGTAGGTTTTCAGGAGATGCATTCGATCGCATTGAATCTGCACAATCATAAAACTCGGCATCTTCAGCGTCTATATCATTTGCTGGCGGCTTACGCCCCTGGGCTACTAAGTAATTTTTAGCACAATTAACGGCAATACGGTATAACCACGTGTAAAAGGCGCTGTCACCTCTAAAGTTAGGAAGTGCACGGTAAGCTTTAATAAAAGCTTCTTGTGCTACATCAGCAATATCGCCTTGGTTAGATACATAACGTGAGATCAAACCTGCTATTTTGTTTTGATACTTCTTTACTAATAGGTTGAAGGCGTTTTTATCTCCTTGCTGGACCCTTTTTACTAGCACTAAATCTAATTCCTGCTCGCTCATTCGAGCCGGTACTCCTATGTCTGATTTTTGCTTGTTATTCATATTGTCGTCATTGTTCACAAATACTCTGACCTCTTTATGAATAAAAAGTTCTGCTTAATATTATTTTTTTATAAAATAGATGATAATAACGGCGCTAAGCCTTTAAAATCACTACGTAGTAGTATGACAAATATGATACAACTACAGATATTAAAAACAAATATTGCTCTATATGAGCATTGTAACCGCAAAGTACCTCTGACATGAACCAAAATAAACATCACATTGCAGATGTCGCTATTATAGGTAGCGGCGCAGCAGGCTTATCACTTGCATTATCTCTAGCTAATTATTGTAACGTTACCGTGATCAGTAAAGGAGCGCTTACCGAAGGTTCTACTTTGTATGCCCAAGGCGGTATAGCTGCTGTATTTGATAAACAAAACGACAGCATAGAATCTCATGTTGAAGATACACTCGATGCAGGCGGCGGTTTATGCGATAGAGACGCTGTTCATTATACCGCCAGCAATGCTCACGATTGCCTACAGTGGTTAATCGACCAAGGCGTACCCTTTGATATGGAGTTTGATAGCAAAGGAAAAGAGCGTTTTCATTTAACACGTGAAGGTGGTCACAGCCATCGCCGTATATTGCATGCAGCCGATGCAACAGGCAAAGCGGTGCAAACAACACTTATCAGCCAAGTTAAAATTCATAAAAATATAACGCTTTTAGAGCAATACAACGCCATAGATTTAATCACAGATAAAAGCGCCGGAAAAACAGGCTCACACATTGAAGGCATGTATGTGTGGAACAAAAAAGCTAAAAAGGTAGAAACCATTTCAGCTAAATTTGTTGCTCTTGCAACCGGTGGTGCAAGTAAAGTGTATTTATATACATCCAATCCAGACGTATCAAGTGGTGATGGTATTGCAATGGCTTGGCGTGCAGGTTGTAAAGTTGCCAACATGGAATTTAATCAATTTCATCCAACAAGCCTTTATCATCCAGAGCTACAAAATTTTTTAATTACCGAAGCCATGCGCGGTGAAGGGGCTTATTTAAAGCGCCCTGATGGAACTCGGTTCATGAAAGACTTTGACAGCCGTGAAGAGCTTGCTCCACGCGATATAGTGGCACGCGCAATCGATTTTGAAATGAAGCGCTTAGGCGCTAACTGTGTTTATTTAGATATTAGCCACAAAGATAAAGACTTTATTATTGAGCACTTTCCTACTATTTACGCAAAATGCTTAAGTGTAGGCCTCGATATAACGAAAGAAGCAATCCCAGTTGTGCCTGCTGCGCATTACACCTGTGGTGGTGTAATGACTGACTTTAACGGCAAAACAGATCTCGATAATTTATATGCTGTAGGTGAAGTTGCTTACACAGGCTTACATGGTGCAAACCGTATGGCAAGTAATTCACTATTAGAGTGCATTGTATTTGCCCACGCTGCAGCTAAAGATATTTTAAGTAAAATTGAACATGCACCAGAGCCGATAGCGCTTCCTCATTGGGATGAGAGCCGTGTTAGTAACTCAGATGAAGAAATTGTTATTACCCATAACTGGCATGAACTACGTTTATTTATGTGGGATTATGTAGGTATTGTACGCTCTACTAAACGCTTAGAACGAGCACTGCATAGAGTTGAGTTGCTACAGCAAGAAATACACGATTACTATGCAAACTTTAGAGTAAGTAACAACTTACTTGAGCTTCGTAATTTAGTGCAAGTATCAGAGCTTATTATTAGAAGTGCTATGGAGCGAAAAGAAAGCAGAGGCTTGCATTACACTATTGATTACCCTGAACAAAGTGAAAACCCAACGCCGACTATTTTGACTCCAAAACGCAATTAATTGCGCCGACAGTGGCACGTTTTAGACGCGCATAACTTTGCTCATTAACGCCATTGGCTGAAATTATAAGCCAATGGTTGTTACTAAAACCTTTAATATGAAGCCATATATTATTACCATAAAATCGGCTTTTGTTACTTATTTCACCCTGAATTTTTAAGCTCTCGCCCTCAAATCTAAATAACTTTGGTTCTAATATTATAATTCCCTCATTTGGGTGAATTGCTAATACTTTGCGCCACATTATCAAGCCAGCTAGTGCATTTAGTATTAAACAAAAAAGCATAGCTAATAGTGAATCTAAAAATAAACATAATATAAAACTGAGCATACAAAAAAAGACCACAATTGGTTTGTGGTCAGCTTTATTATTTGTAACCGTAAACCTATACACGAACTCGGTCTAAGATCAGCGAAACCATACCGTTTAACTGCTCGTCTTTACATTCTTCATGACCCATAAACCATGCAAATAAGTCAGGGTCTTCTTCTGTTAGCAAACGCTGAAAGATAGCCTGTTGCTCTGCGCTCAAAGAGTCGTATGCTTCTTCTACAAACGGCATAAACAAAACATCTAGCTCTAACATGCCACGACGACAAGCCCAACGAATACGTGCTTTACTATGAATTTCAACCATTTTAAACCTCATACTTAATTGACTCGAGTTTAACAAACACAAGCCTATTTAGCAGCTATTAATCTCTCATTAAATAATAAACCCGCACCAATAAGCGCTTGTCTGTACCATACGTAACAACTGCGTTATTATGTCACTTCATTTATATTGCAAAGAAGGTTTTTATGTCGAGCGTTTATGCATGTCCGTTATCTCATCAACTTATTAGCCTCTGCGGTGCTGATAAATTATCTTATTTGCACGGACAAATCACTCAAGATCTAAATAAATTAACCAGCAGTAATTATTTGTGGGCTGGCCATTGCAGCGCCAAAGGTAAACTTTGGGGTGTATTTAAATTATTTTCTTACCAAGATAGCTACTACCTTGCGGGTAGCCAAGCTGAAGTTGAAAAATCATTAGCTGAACTTAAAAAATACGCTGTATTTGCAAAAGTTGATATTACTGAATGCTCAAAGCGTTTAATTGGTTTAATTGGTGATGATTTATCTGATGTACTGGCACAACTTGATATTAGCTTTGAAGGCGATGCAAGCGCGTGTGATTTTACGAATGGTAAAGCGCTAAAATTAGCTGATAACCGTGTTTTAATAATGGTTGATAACCAATTTAGCATGCCTGATAACGTATCCACACTTGATAACGAAGCCCCTTGGCAACAAGCAGCGATGCTTGCCGGTGAGCCTCAGCTAAGTGCAGATGCAATTGGCGAGTACGTTCCTCAAATGGTAAACCTACATGCTATTGGCGGTATAAGTTTCAAAAAAGGGTGTTATACCGGTCAAGAAACAGTAGCCCGTATGAAGTACCTTGGTAAAAATAAACGTGCAATGTATATCGTTTCAGGGCAAAGCGAAGGGATTCTTTCAGAGCCTGATTTAGAAACCCAATTAGGCGAAAATTGGCGCCGTGCAGGTAAACTTATTGCACAAAGCTTTGATGAGCAAACAAATAAATTAACAGGCCTCGTTGTGTTGCCAAACGATACTGATGTAACTCAGGTACTTCGTGCAAAACACACACCTCAGGTGGAGCTAAGCATTCTGCCTCTACCCTACTCTCTTGAAGATGAATAAATAGGAATGACTATGATCGTTGCGGCAAACAAAGTGGTAAAAATGCATTATTCAGTAATGGATAATGATGGCAATAGCATTGATAACTCGTTCGGTGGTGAGCCACTACACTTTATCATTGGCACAGGCTATTTAATTTCAGGCCTAGAAAATGCTTTGCTGGGCAAGCAACCAGGCGACACGCTTAGCGTAAAGGTTGAACCTGAAGAAGGTTACGGCGAGCGCCACGAAAACCTAATGCAAGCAGTACCTAAATCAATGTTTGAAGGTATGGAAATTGAAGTTGGCATGCAATTTCGTGCATCAACAGATGATGGTGACCAATCAGTAATGATCATCGATATCCAAGATGAAGAAGTGATTGTAGATGGTAATAACCCACTTGCAGGTATAACACTTAACTTTGATGTAGAAATACTAGAAGTACGTGATGCTACAGAAGATGAATTAACTCACGGCCACGTACATGGCGAAGGTGGGTGTGGTCACGACCACTAATGCACTGCTAAACAAATAAAAAAGCGCCTAAGGCGCTTTTTTTATATCATATTGTTACGCTTAACCGTTTCAGCTTTTGGCTTACTAGGCAGCGCGATTGATACGTTTTTTTCTTTTAAAGCAGCTAGTAAACCTTTTTGATCGTTTGTACCAACTCTATACAAGGTGCCATCTTTGAGCGTTAACTGTATTGCACTAAAGCCAGATACTGTATACACCCAACCATCGTGAGTAATTCGCATACCAATACCGTGCCTGTATGAGTTTTGAACTGCTTTTGCTTCTGCTACTTCTCTAAGCTCAATACTTTGCCCAGCAACGCCTGGACCAAACGCCCAGCTAATATTTTTATCATCTACTTTTACTGTTAGGCCATTGAACAAAAAGCCCACCAGCACTAAAATCCCAGTAAATATTATTAAAGGTCCATCAGCGCCTAACAAGTTCCACGCAAGCGCCACAAAACCGCCAATCCACGCTAATACAAAAAAGATAAACACCGCATACTGTTTATGCTGATACATAATATTCTCTAAATTAAATAAATACTTAAAAGCTGTATACCAATGTAGCACTCAGCTCTGAGTCAAACTTGAGTTTATCATCTTCGGGTTTTGAATTATAACGATACATGTAGGTAAATTTGAGTGATACCGCGCCAATCACTTGGCTTATCAGTGCGGTTTCCGATTTTAAGCGAGAATTAAGACCTGAAAGCGACTGCTCTATACTCACATCTTGATTAAAACGAGTGCGCTTAGAAACCAAGCGTTCCCACTGCATTGCAACACGTACTAAATAACCGGTTTTATCAATTTCATCTTCGCTCACATCCGAATCTTCATCGGCGACTGAACGGTATAAACCAGGTCCTATATCAATATCTACTTTGTTTTTAGAGCCTTGATATACACGCGCACCATAGCCTGTCGCCACCGTGCTTTTAAAATCAAGTCCACTAAACTCATCTTCTTCGTAATCACCGTAAATAAAAAATGAGGAGTTTTTAACACCTACTTTATAGTTACCTTGCGCTGATACAAAAATACGATTAGCTGTAACATCAGTGCCACCGCTTTCATCGTTTTCATCACGCTTATAAAGAGAGTCTATTTTAAATTGGTTACGCCACTTTTCAAAATCTTGGTATAAATTACCTTTGAGCTTAAAACTGGTCGAATTGGTGTTACCTTTACTTAGAATAAAACCAAATTCAGTATCACCGTAAAGCATATCACCTTTGTGTAACTCATGAATTTCTTCATCAGAGAGCTTGCCATATTCATGAAAATCTTCAAATGGATCAACAGCCCAACTTGGGCAGCTAATTATTAAAAAAATTAAAAATAAATACTTACGCACAACACTCTCTCTGCACACAATTATAAAAATAAGCGGTATTGCTTATTCACTCTCTTTCCATAAAATATGACAAAACGGAGCATCTTTATCACGACTAATCAAAATTTTAGCAAACAAAACATCATCATTTTCAAATTCTAAACCAACTAGCACCTGAATAAAGTGCTCTGGCTCAATCTCAAGGGCAACAAAATTTTGCCACTGATCGTCTGGCTCGTCTTCTTCAATAAAGCCTAGGTCTTCTCTAAACTCATTAAAGTCTTCAACATCTTTATCACTCAAGTTATTTGGCGCTAGCTCTAAAAAAATATCATAAGCTTGGTGAGTAGCTTCTTCTACCGTATATAAACGTGGACCCGACATATGTGCTTAACCTTAAGCTTTTAAGTTGCGCTATATTATCAAATCTCATCATCATTTTGATAAAAAAAAGCGTAAAACACTGACTTTTTTGTAACTGAGTCATGCTTTATTCAGCATACAGCTCAAACAATAAATAACAATTTAACTAACCCATTGAATATCAAGATTACTTTTTTAATTTAAGCTTAAAATAACAACGTAAAAAATTTTATTATCTCAAGTTCTAATTGTTTAGCTTTTTCTCATCTAAATCTAACCCTTTAAGACTACAGCTTTAGCAATAAATTCCATTTATTTAAAAAATACCGTCACTTTACTTAATTCTTATAACAACATAAGCTCAACTAACAGGTCAGAGGAGTGTGTAATGATAAAACTAGAAAAACAAAATGGCATTGCAACCGTCACGCTTAGCAGAGCAAAAAAACAAAACGCATTAAGCTTTGAAATGTTTGTAGAGCTAAACAAAGCCATTAAAAACATAAAAAGAGATCGCAGTATTCGTGCTGTAGTAATAAAAGGCGATGGCGAGCATTTTTGTGCAGGGCTTGATATATCAGCCGTAATGGCGGCACCATTGAATATTATAAAATTATTGCTTAAATGGTTACCTGGCAATAAAAATTTAGCGCAAAAAGTAGTATTAGGCTGGCAGTCACTGAGTGTGCCCGTTATTGCACAAATTGATGGCAACTGTTTAGGCGGAGGATTACAAATAGCACTAGGTGCCGATTACAGGATTGTTCATATTGATGCCAAGCTTGCCATTATGGAAGCGCGTTGGGGCTTGTGCCCCGATATGGGCGCCAATGTAATGATGAGCGGTTTAGTTAAGCGTGACCAAGCACTTTGGCTTGCCAGCCACGCAAACCCAGTCACAGCACAACAAGCAAATGAGCTAGGTTTAGTTACTCAGCTTACCGATGATACTCAACAAGCCACGCAAAACATGCTCAATACATTACTTGAGCGCTCACCCGATACGCTTGCTGCTATTAAACGTGTTACACAACTTAGCTACAAACCAAACCAACGAAAAATACTCGCTAAAGAAACCTTCAGCCAAATTCGCTTATTGCTAAACCCAAACACTAAAAAAGCAATTGCTAAAGCAAAAGGAAAAGCGGATATAACCTACGCAAATACAAAGCACTGGTAGACTATTGCACAATGCATAAAAGAGTTTGATTTGTTAAAGTTAAGCTCTTATCTTTTCTGTGAGCCACTTTGATGAAATACCTGCTCAGTAGCGCTATTATTTTACTATGTTTAGCCTGCGCTAAACTCATTATGCATTTTATTGGTGTAAGCTTTCCTGCGCCGTTACTCGCTATGGTTATTTTATTAGTTTTACTCTTATCGGGTATTGTAAAAGAGCAACATGTAAAACCATGCGCCTCCCCTATTTTAAATATTATGCCTATCTTTTTCATTCCAGCTGGCGTGGGATTTATTGAGCATCTCGGCCTTATAAAATCGCACTGGGCATTTTTAGCATCAGTTGTGGTGCTTGTTCCTATAACTACCTTATTGCTTGTTAGCAGTGTAATTGCGTACTTTAAGGGAAGAGAAAATAATGACTAATTTTACTTTTTCCGCTATTTCAGAGCTACAGCCTAATTTATGGTGGCTAAGTATTCCTTTCATTATTGTATTATTTTTAGCGCTAAGGGCCGTAAACCAAAGTATAAAAAGCAGCGTATTTAAATCGCTCACCAACCCCGTATTTTTAAGTATTAGTATTATTGCTTTATTACTCGTTAATCTAAATTTGCCTTATACGCAATTTGCCACGCACAGCAAATTACTAAGCTGGTTATTAGAGCCCGCAATTGTGGCTCTAGCGCTTCCTTTATATCAGCAGTTTACACACGTACGAAAAAATCTATTACTCATAGTCGCAACATGTAGCTTAGGCATTGTTAACGCAACCGTTGTGGCATTTTTACTAAGCATATTATTTAACGCACCTGCACAGCTAAGTGCATCTGTTGCCGCACTCAGTGTGACGACCCCAATATCTTTAATTGTTACCGACTCGTTAGGAGGGATTAGCTCACTTGCTGCGGCTTTAGTTATTTTTATTGGTTTACTAGGCGCTTTATTTGGTTTTATGCTTTTTAAACTCATTAATATTTTTAATCACGAATCTCAAGGCGTTGCCATGGGCACAGCTTGCCATGCAATTGGGACCGCTGCTGCTATTGCTGAGCATCCAAAAGTAGGCGCTTACTCATCAGTTGCAATGGCACTAAGTGCTTTATTAACAGCGATTATAGTGCCGCTGTTATATCCATTTTTAGTCAACATTTTGCTATAGTTGGAAAAATACAACATAGCCCTAACATAGAGCGCTTTATGATCAGTTCTGAAATCGAACAGTTTGAAAAATATTACACCATGCTTACTGAGTATATGGTTACCTACAGTATGCAAATTGTTGGCGCTATTTTTATCGTCCTCATTGGTTTGTGGATAGCACAAAAGCTTGCCAAATTTGTAGCCGCGTTAATGACCCGCCATAATGTTGACATTACGCTCACTAACTTTGTCAGTAGCGTGGTAAAAGTACTGCTCATTGTAATGGTTATAATTATTGCACTTGGCAAAATAGGTATCAGCGTTACACCATTTGTAGCAGCCATTGGTGCTGCATCTTTAGGTGCTGGTTTAGCGCTGCAAGGAATGCTTTCTAATTATGGTGCAGGCCTTGCCATTATAGCCACGCGACCTTTTGTTGTTGGTGATACTATTGAAGTTAAAAATGTAAGCGGCCAAGTTAAAACAATTGAGCTTGGCTACACTATTTTAATCAATGAAGAAAAAGTAGAAATCACCATTCCAAATAAGCACATAGTGGGTGAAATACTTCATAACTCATTTAGTTACTCATTGGTCAAAGGTGAAATAGATATAGCTTATAGTGCATGCTCTGATAACGCGATTAGCCTCATTGAAGACGTACTTAAAGCACATGAATTAGTCGCACAAAATCCGTTATCACAAGTGGGTATTGAACGCTTTGCCGATAGCGGTGTTACAATAAGCTACCGATATTGGGTGCCTACTACTAAAATTATCGAAACCAAACTGGCTATTAACGGTGGTGTTTATAAAGCAATTAATAACGCTGATATTGAAATTCCATTCCCTCAACGCGTCATTACAATTAACAAAGCCGACCTAGAAAGCTAATTTATTTTTATAGTGAGCTTGCATATCTGCAAGCTCATCCTTTCCTACCCCCTCTGCTCAGAATAAACTCAAATAGTTGTGTTATAGATTTATTTGCCATATAAATAGTGTTAATAAATATCAATACGCACTTAATTTTAATAATAAAAAAACAATAATGAGTAATGATGATGCGCAACCCCTTCTACCTAGGCGATTGGCAAGTAACACCTTCAACTAACTCAATTCAACTCACTGGTAAAGCCAAACAGTTAGAGCCCAAAGCGATGGAAGTTTTATTGCATTTGTGTCAACAAAATGGCGACATTGTAAGCAGCGATGAATTGCTCAGTAAATGCTGGAAAAATACTGATATTGGCGATAATCCACTACATAAAACTATCACTCAGCTAAGAAAAGCGCTCGGTGATAAAGCCAATGAACCACATTATATTGAAACTATCCGTAAACGTGGCTACCGCATTATTGCAAAATTATCTTTTCCGTTAGCAGATCCTATCCCAAGCACTAAAAGTACATGGCAGGGAGGATCCCCTTTCTTAGGCCTGCGTGCATATAACCCAAATGATACCCACGTTTTTTTTGGCCGTACCCAATCTATAGCTACCCTGCTGGAAAGGATATCTAGCCAGGTAAATTACGGTCGTGCTTTTTGCTTAATACTTGGCCCTAGTGGTACAGGTAAATCCTCGCTTGTTAATGCTGGAATTTTACCAAAACTACTAGATGAGCGAGGCTATAATGGCATCGGGGTTATTTCCTACACCCAGATCGACTTTGCAGATGTGCATAAAAATAGACTTTTTCTAGACTTAGCTTCTGCATTACTTGATTGGGATATAAACGCCCAGCCTGTGTTTGAAGGATTAAGCGCGCAAACACTTGCAGAGCAACTAGAATTGGCAATAGATGGCGTAATTAATGCCATACAAGCTGCACTTAGTAAAGCCTCTACACAACTTAAAACACCCCAGTTATTTTTATTTATTGACCGCTTAGAAGTACTGCTTTCTTCTCCTATATTTAGTAGCGAAACACGCAACCATTTCTTGTCGGTTATTGAGCGCTTAGCAATCTCTAAAGCTGTGATTGTATTTAGTGCGTGTCGTAACGACTTTTACCCTTTAGTTGTTGAACAACCAAGTTTAATGGCAGGCAAAGCTCATGGCGCGCACTACGATTTAACACCGCCAAACCGCCAAGAACTCCAACAAATTATTCGCCTGCCAGCGTTAACCGCTAATTTAACGTTCTCCAATGACCCACAAACTCAAACACCACTGGATGAAATATTGTGCGCCGATACCGCCAATAACCCCGATGCATTGCCCATGCTGCAATACACATTGCAAGAGCTGTACTTACAGCGCAGTGATAATAACGAGCTACTGCACAGTGTTTACAAAAAACTCGGGGGTATTGAGGGCGCCATAGGCAAAAAAGCAGAAGATATATTTATTGACCTTAGTAATGAGCAACAGCAGCAACTAAAAAGCGTATTATCACAACTGATCACTTTAAACCCAGATGGTAAAACCATTACGAGCCGCGCTGCCCGCTGGCAAACATTAACCAACACAAGTCAAAAAGAGCTTGTGCAAGCCATGGTCGATAGCCGTTTATTTGTATCGCATTTACAAAACCAAGAAGCCTGTTTTAGCCTTGCTCACGAGGCATTATTGCGTCAATGGCCGCGCGCAAAACAATGGATTAATGACCATAAAGATGCCTTAGCAATAAAAAGTCGTTTACAACATCAAACACGAAATTGGGTAGATGAAGGCAAAAGTAGTGCTTACCTCCTAGCGCCAGGTAAACCACTACAAGAAGCGCAGCTATTACTTAACGACAAACTGTTTAAATTAGATGATAACGAGCATGCTCTTATCAAAAGCTCTGTAAACAAAATAAAAACAAAAATAAGAGCAAAACGAGTGACCGTTGCTTTATTGTGCTTACTTACATTTACCGCGTTATTGATGAGCTTCATTAGTTTTAAAGCCCAACAGCATGCGCAAAACAAGCAGCTTGAGGCCGAAAGCTTACTAGGGTTTATGGTCGGCGACTTTGCCGATAAATTACGTAGCGTTGAACGTATGGACTTACTTGATGGTATTAGTAATAAAGCACTTGAGTATTTTACTAATCAAACTGACGATTCAAGTTCACTTTTTAGCTTTAGCGATAATAAAGCACAATTTAACAACCGTTTTCAGTACGCACAAACCCTCGAAGCAATGGGTGAAGTAGCTTATTCCCGAGGTAAAACTGATGAAGCCTTTACCGCCTTTGAAAACGCCCGCACCCGCCTTGAGGCATTATTAAAAATACAGCCTAATAACTTAGAGCTACTAACGCTTGCAGGTGCCAATGCCTTTTGGCTTGGTCAATTAGCTTATGATCAAAATGATCATCAAGCTACTGAGCAAATGTTTAAAAAATACCACGCTTACAGTAAAAAAATGTATGCGCTGGCAGCCAATGATTTTAACTCCATTATGGAATTATCGTATTCATCTAATTCTTTAGGTTCTTTATACATAGAAAAATCCAACTACAGCGCTGCAAAAAAGAACTTTGCAGAGTCACTTTTACTTAAAAATAAAGCGCTTAAACTGAAACCTAATAACAAAGATTTACTTCGAGATAAATCCGATACGATTAGTTGGCTTGCAAAAACAGAAGAGAAGCTAAGTAACTTTAATGAAGCAGTTAATATATTGGAAGGTGCAGTTGACGTAATCACAAAATTGATTGCTGACTACCCTAGTGATGCAAGCCTTTTTTACACGTCAGCAAACCTATATATGCAACAAAGTTATTTACTGAGCTATTTGAGTGATAAACGGATGGCCCATAAAAAAGCCAGCTTGGCTAATCAAGTTATCAATGAAGCTTTAGTACAAGATCCAAAAAACAATAAATTTCAGCTTATGTATTATCGCTCTTTAGCACATTCACTAATGCTATCTACTGATGAAGCTACTGACTCAACAATTGAAAAAATAATTAATTTTTTAAAATCTCAAAATTTTAAAAATACCAGCACTATTAATACACAAATTACACTGATTCAATATTTTATAAATAGACAATCACCACTCAAAGCGCAGGAGTTATTAACTGAGCTTGAGAATAATGAAAACTACAAACATCAATTAGCCAGCCTAACTAAAACTGGTGATTACTTAGTATATACAAGAATAAACTTAATCAAAGCAAACTTAGCTACAACTAATAAACAGCGAGAGCAATTTTGCTTAAGTGCTATCAAAGCAATTTCTGAAGCTGCAAAAATAAGTCAGAGCGTAAAAATAACATACCCACTAGTACAAGCTTATACCTGTTTAAACAGAGAAGACGAGATATCAGAAATAAAAACAAGCCTAGTTAAATTAGGCATTACGAACTTCCAACTATAATTACTCATAAAGGAAATGATATGAATAACACCCTAGAAAATGCCGACTTTCAAGTAAATATTGAACTTAACAACGGTGAAGCTATTTTTAGCTATACAAAAAATGGCGAACCCGCTACTGGCGGTGGTGTTGTAAGAACTGAAACCGCTGGCAACTACAATTTAGACGATGCCACAATTCAAAATGGTTTCGTATTTACTGGCGCTACTATCACCGATATCGACACACAAAAACCATGCGCCCAAGACTTCAGCTATAAAGTAAGTGACAACGGCCACACAATTATCATTACCGACACAGATGAAAATAATGGCTCTGTATGCTTAATCTTTAACGTTGAGTGTAATGGCAATAAATATGAAAGCGCTGATCCTCAAGTTAAGAATGAAAAAGAACTCTAATCAGTAATGCTTATTTTTAAATTGCACAGGCATATTAATTGCGGTGTAATTTATTTAAAAACGCCCCTTAAATAAACTTAAATAACAACAACTTAAATCAGAAGGTTACCGAAAGGTTTAAAAACGATAAATTGAATAAACTGCTAGACATAAAGTTTCATTAACAATAAAAATGAGCAACACCATGTCTAACAATAATGAAAATAGCAAAGCAAACAACACCGACAGCGCTGTATCTGCATTAATCAGCAGCATTTCTAATACCGTTAACAATGAAAAAATAAGCGCAATTATTAATGTCACTAATGTCATGGCCGATGCTATTTTTATTGTTAATGCAGATGGGGTGTTTGAATCAGTAAATCCCGTAGCAGCACGTTTTTTCAATGTAACGTCTGATTCATTAATAGGTAAAAAATGGCAAGATTGTTTACAAGAACAGTATCGCGATGACTATAAATACATGTTTGAAAGTTGGAAAAACAACTATCAAACACCACTCAATCATGGTCCGAAAGAAGTTAAAATAAGAAAAAACAATGGTAACTGTTTAGATGTTGAGTTATCTATATCATGTTTACCCGAATCGGTAGTCGCAAGTACCCCACTTTTTATTTGTATAATGCATGATATTTCAAAGCACGTTAAAAAATACAAAGTACTGGAAAACGTAGCCAGACTTGATCATCTCACTGGTATTGCTAATCGCTGTACTTTAGAAAAAACCATCATTAAAAATTGGCAAGAGTGCATAGTTAACAAGCAGCCTCTTAGCTTTATACTTATTGATATTGATTACTTTAAATTATTTAACGATAACTTTGGCCATGTAAAAGGTGATAAGTGCCTTCAAAAAGTCGCTCGTACAATTGAAGAGTGCTTACCATCTAAAGACAGTTTAGTAGCACGCTATGGTGGTGAGGAGTTTGCTGTTGTGCTGCCTCGTTCGCACATTTCAAATGCACAAATGATTGCTAAGCGTATTCAAGAAAAAATACTCAACATTAATTTTAGAGATCTCGGTTTACCAGCGAATGTAAAAATAAGTGTAAGTCAGGGTTTAGCGTGTGAATACAATAATCAATACAGAACATCTGAGGCATTAATATGCGCGGCGGATACGGCCTTATACAGAGCGAAGTCGGAAGGGCGTAATAAATTATGTATAAGATGATGTACTAACTATTTGGTATAGCATTTATCTACTAAAATAAAAAAACCGCAATTGCGGTTTTTTTATTACTTGAGAAAAGCTTAAATATCGATTAGCAATCCTTCGTCTTTTTTAATCTTTTCGATCACCATATAAGTATGATGAGTACCCACGCCGGGAATATCTACTAAGTCGCCAAGAACTTGTCTATATTCTTCCATATTAGAAACGCGAATTTTTAATAAGTAATCATAACCACCAGCAACCATGTCACATTCGACTACTTGTTCTATCCTTAATATGTGCTCTCTAAATACTTTAAATACAGCTGTATTTGAAGCAACAAGCGATACTTGAACATGCGCTACTAAGCTCTGATTAAGTTTAGCTTCGCTAAGCTTGGCATAATAGCCTTCAATATACCCTTCTTGCTCTAATCGTTTAACACGATCTAGGCACGGGCTGGCACTCAAATTAACCTGTTTTGCGAGGTTAACATTAGAAATTCTGCCGTTCTTTTGAAGAACGTCTAGTATAGCTAAATCAATGCGATCTAGCATGCGTAATCTATTTGGAATTGTCATAACAGAATTTTATGCGGATAAGTTAAATTTATACCCTGTAAATTATCGTAAATCGCGAAATTTAACCAGCATATTCTGCTGAATTTTAATTAGAATGCACTCACAATATCACTGGTAATTTATTGGTAATTAATTTTACTTTAATTCTTAACATCCTGAGGGTTGCTTATGTTATTCAACGGCGATTTAACTACTACTTGTCCTATCAGACAAAGAATCCGTGACTTCTACCGCATAGATGAAAATGCAGTTATTGATCATATTTTACCGCTTGCAGAAGTAGGCGTAAAAGCACGAAGTCGTGCCTGGGAAAGAGCCCGCCAGATTGTTTTGAACATTCGTAAAGAGCAAGATGGGCAAGGCGGTGTTGATGCGCTTTTAAATGAATTTTCACTCTCTAGTGAAGAAGGCGTTGTATTAATGTGTTTGGCCGAAGCACTGCTTCGCGTACCAGATAAAGCAACTCAAGATGTACTTATTCGTGACAAATTAGCCAAAGGTGATTGGAGCTCTCATTTAGGAAGCAGCGATTCTTTATTTGTAAACGCATCTTCTTGGGGATTATTAGTTACCGGTAAAATGGTTAACTACACAGACAAAACTAAAGAACAACAGTTCGGCATGCTTAAAAAGACCATTGGTCGTTTAGGTGAGCCAGTTATTCGTAAGTCTGTAAACTTTGCTATGAAAATTATGGGCAAGCAATTCGTAATGGGTCGTACCATTGACGAAGCAATTGAACGTGCAGCCGAAACAGAGCAAAAAGGTTATGTGTATTCTTACGATATGCTAGGCGAAGGCGCGCGCACAATGAAAGATGCGAAGCGTTACTTTGACAGCTACATGAATGCTATACACTCAATTGGTAAAGCGGCCAATGGTCGTGGTCCAATTAAGAGCCCTGGCATTTCAGTTAAGCTTTCTGCTATTCATCCGCGCTATGAGTTCACTCATAAAGACCGTGTGATGGAAGAAATAGTCCCTAAGTTAAAAGAACTTGCTCTTGCCGCTAAAAAATACGATATCGGCTTTACCGTTGATGCAGAAGAAGCAGACCGTTTAGATATTTCATTAGATGTAATTGAAGCGGTATTCAGTGATGAAGATCTTGGTGATTGGCAAGGGTTTGGCTTAGCGGTTCAAGCCTATCAAAAACGCGCTATTTTTGTAATTGAATGGCTAACTGACCTTGCAACCCGCGTTGGTCGCAAGATGATGGTACGTCTAGTTAAAGGCGCATACTGGGATACTGAAATCAAAACCACACAGCAAGATGGTTTAGATCACTACCCAGTATTTACCCGCAAAGCAACAACAGACGTTTCTTACAAAGCGTGTGCTATTAAAATGCTTGAAGCGCGCGATGTGCTTTATCCGCAATTTGCTACACATAACGCTTACACTGCCGCGACTATTTTAGAAGTAGCCAAAGGCGACAACACTGGTTTTGAATTTCAACGTTTGCACGGTATGGGTGAGTCATTATTCGACCAAATCGTTAACGAAGAAAAAATTCAATGCCGCGTATATGCCCCAGTTGGTCAACACGAAGACCTCCTTGCGTACCTTGTTCGTCGTTTATTAGAAAATGGTGCTAACTCATCATTTGTAAACGCCATTGTAGATACAACAAAACCTGTTGAATCATTACTTCCAGACCCTGTAGAAACATTGCAAGGCTTGCGTAACAAGTACAATACGCAAATCAAAATGCCAATTGATTTATACGGTGAAGAACGTGCTAACTCTAAAGGCATGGATTTAACCGACATTAACGTTATTACCCCTTTCAAAGAGAATCTTGAAACATGGTTTAACGAGCACTTAATTGAGCAAAGCCAAGTACCTGAAGGCTCATTAGCTGTTAAAAACCCAGCAAATCACAAAGAAATCATTGGCCACGTTAAATTGCAAACTGGCGAAGAGATGAAAGTATTACTGGCTAACGCTGAAGCTGCACTTGAGTCATGGTCACAAACACCAGTAAGAGAGCGAGCTAACTTACTGCGTCGAGTTGCTGATATCTTAGAGCGTCATCATGACGAACTTGTTGCTATCTGTATTAAAGAAGCAGGTAAAGTAGCGCAAGATGGTATTGATGAAGTACGTGAAGCGGTTGATTTTTGCCGTTACTACGCGGCGCGCGCTGAGGAGCTATCGCAAGATGAGCGTTTTGAAGCCCGTGGCGTTATTTTATGTATTAGCCCGTGGAACTTCCCGCTTGCAATATTCTTAGGCCAAGTTGCCGCTGCGATTGTTACAGGTAACACTGTAATTGCAAAGCCTGCTGAGCAAACAAGTTTAATCGCCCTTCGTGCTATTGAACTAATGCTGTCTGTTGGTTTACCTGAGCATGTTGTTCAACCGGTTATTGCTCGTGGTTCTGAAGTAGGCAAAACAATTGTTCCTGATGAACGCATTCAAGCGGTTATGTTTACAGGTTCTACTGAAACAGGCACATTAATTTCTCAAACACTTGCTGCACGTAACGATATTCAAGTACCGTTAATTGCAGAAACAGGTGGCCAAAACTGTATGATTGTTGACTCAACGGCGCTTCCTGAGCAAGTAGTTGACGATGTGATCAGTTCTGGTTTTCAAAGTGCTGGGCAACGTTGTTCTGCTCTTCGTGTTTTATTCATTCAAGATGACGTAGCAGATGGCATTATCGAAATGCTTAAAGGTGCCCTAGCTGAGCTACACATTGGCGACCCATCGTTACTATCAACTGATGTTGGTCCGGTAATTGATGAAAAAGCACTTAAAAACTTAAACGAGCACGTTGAGTACTTAAAAGGTAATTCTATACTTCATTACGAGTGTAAAATCCCGGATAACACTCAAAATGGCGCATACTTTTTTGCACCTCGTTTATACGAAATCAAAGATTTATCAGTACTTAAGCGTGAAGTATTTGGCCCATGTGTTCATATTGTTCGCTTTAAATCGAGTGAACTTGATGATGTAATGGATCAAATTAACAACACAGGTTATGGCTTAACAATGGGTGTACATTCACGTATTGAAGAGCGCTGTGAGTACCTTGCTAAAATGTCACGTGCGGGTAATGTTTACATTAACCGAAACATGATTGGTGCTATTGTTGGTGTGCAACCATTTGGTGGCCGTGGTTTATCAGGTACTGGCCCTAAAGCCGGTGGCCCTAACTACCTTCAACGTTTAGTAAAAGAAAAGGCATCACCAGATAACGTGCAAATGACAAACCTGACGCCAGATGAGCTTGATTTACACCACTACAGCGGTGCAAATGAGCAAGTTAAAAAGCTAATGGCTAACTCAATGCGCGATGAAAAAATCTGGCGTGCAACACCACTAAACGACCGAGTTTCGGCTGTACGTCAGTTGCTTGCTAAAATCGCG
Source organism: Pseudoalteromonas sp. SG45-3 (assembly GCF_014164075.1). Taxonomy (NCBI): domain Bacteria; kingdom Pseudomonadati; phylum Pseudomonadota; class Gammaproteobacteria; order Alteromonadales; family Pseudoalteromonadaceae; genus Pseudoalteromonas; species Pseudoalteromonas sp. SG45-3. Next base: position 68,554 of record NZ_JACJEN010000018.1, read on the forward strand.
ACGGTAGAAATTATCGACGATTTAGCAGACGATTTAGCATTAACATTATCAGAAGCTCGTGCACAGCTTAACCGCCTTGAAAAGCACATGCGTAAATTTACTACCCTGCCAGGGCCAACGGGTGAGTCTAATACACTTCATCTAGAAGCGCGTGGTTGTGTAGTGTGTTATGCAGATAAGAGCACATCATTTAACTTCTGGGCATTGTCTATCATTACCGCTATTGCCGCAGGTAATACGGTAATTACTGTAGCGTCTGAGCTGTTTTACGATGAAGCTGTTGCCTTTAAAGATAAATTTATCTCTACAGGTGTTGCTGAAGGTGTTTTCCAAGTAGCTAAACCTAATCAGTTACAAGCTATCTTAGCTCACCCTCATTTAGCTGGTGCGGTAGTTGCCGCTCGCTCGTCTCGTTTAGGCTACTTCAGCCAACAGCTTGCACAGCGTAAAGGCGCAATTTTACCGGTAATTAGCTCTGAGTATTACGATACATTAATCAAGCGCTTAATTACTGAAAAAACAATTAGTATTGATACAACAGCATCAGGCGGTAATACCTCGCTAATGACGCTTGTTGAAGATGATGAATAATTAAGCTAATAGTTTTTCACTAAAAAATAAAAAAAGGCACTGTAAAGTGCCTTTTTTATTTGGTCGTTACGTATAAGTTTGTTAGTTTAAAAGTAGATTAACAACTGAAGCCGTGAAATTGAAAACCATTCCTATTACTAAGTTAGTCCCAGGTATGTTTGTGCAAAGCGTTACCAAACAAACTGGCAGTATTAAAATTAAAAACCAAGGCTGGGTTAAAACTCAAGCTGGTATTAATAACCTGATAAAAGCAGGTATTTTAGAATTAGAAATTGACCCAGATAAAACCCTCATTGATTCAGTCCCTGAAAAAGATCCTATCGCTACACCTACAACAAAAATAAAGCGTGATCCTTGGCAAAAAATAAACAGCGCTGAGCAAGAAATGGGAAAAGCAAAAAAGCTTTATGACGAAGCAAAAACACTGCAAATAAAAGCATTTAAAGATATAAAAGCTGGCCGTGATATAGATATAGGGCCGTTTAGAGAACTGGCAAGTGGCTTTATGGATTCTGTTTTTAGAAATCAAGATGCCCTAGCCTGCCTTACCCAAATGCGCCAAAAAGATGCCTACCTACTTGAGCACTCAATTAATGTATCAATATTAATGGGTATTTTTGCAAAACACTTAAATATAGAGAAAGATACTATTGTTGAGCTGACTACCGGCGCACTATTACACGACATTGGTAAAATAAAAATCCCTGATGAAGTGCTAAACAAACCTGGGCGCTTTACAGACGACGAATTTAAAATAATGAAAATGCATTCGCTTTTCAGTAAAGAGATATTAGAAGACTCTGGGTTAACAGGGATCGCGGTAGATATTGCAGGTATGCACCACGAAAGACTCGATGGTAAAGGCTACCCGTTTGGTAAAAAAGGTGACGAGATAAGTCAGTATGTGCGTATGGCGTCAATTGTAGATGTTTATGATGCACTTACCGCAGAACGTGTTTATAAAGCAGGCATGGAGCCAATAAAGGCGTTTAAAATATTAAAAGACGGGTGCCCTGATAGCTTTGATCCTGTGCTGCTTAATAAATTTATTCAATGTATTGGCATCCATCCGGTAGGAACGCTTGTAAGGTTATCGAGTCAAAGAGTGGGTTTGGTCACCGAGAGTAATCCGGGGGCACCACTAAAACCTGTCGTTAAAACATTTTACAGCGCTAAGCATAGCCGCTACACCGAAGTAAAAGATATTGATTTATCTAATAAAAAAACTGTAGACACTCTTGAGTCAGCGATTAAACCTAAAGAATATAACATTGATTTAGAACGCTTTTATAAAAATTCAATATTATCCTAAGCACTATTGAGAGCTCAATATTCTACCGAGCTCTCAACATGATAACTAAGCGCTTACTGCGGCCAGTCTTGCAAAGCTTTTAAGCTAAACTCATAACCATCAAAATCTAGCACACTTTGCTCAGGTGTAATTTCTGTGACTGTTAGAGCTCCTATGCTTTCTCCTTCGTGTAATTCTCGGCCATTTAGCTTGATCCAACGTTTATCAGCACTCGATGAATATATATGCGCTTGATATTTAATACTAGGTAACATTGATTGCAAACCATCAGGTAATAACTCAACAGGCTCAACACGTGATGACGTTTTTGACGCTTGAGTAACTTCATAATCTTGGTTTTTTTCGACATCTTGTATAGCTTGCGCAAATGCATTTTTAAGAGTTGTAGGCACAGCATCAAGCTCAGGGTCACTCGTCTGTTGAGATTGGGTGCTGCCATTAATTGGCTTACCCAATACTTTATATTTACTCATATCAAGTTGAGCCGATGCGGTATTTTGATTTTGCCCAAATACCGCAGTGTTTTGTGCATTATTTGGATTGTAATTACTTTGTGGGTTAAACGCTGGCTGATTATAATTTTGAACAGGCATTACTTGTTGCATGTTTTGCTGATTATAACCTGCTGCGCTCGTGACCTGGCTCGACGGCATAGGAATATACTGACCATTTGGGGTTAATAACATTTGCTGTACACCATTGGGGGTTTGCACATACACAAGTTGCCCTTCAATCGTTGCAGTATTTGTTGGAGCTACTTTAGCAGGCTCCAACTTAGCTACTTGCTGTTTTTCAGCTTCAGCTTCAGCATCTTCCTCTTTAACGTCTTTGTTAGGCGATGATTTTTCGCTTTCCACCACCTTAATTACAGCGGGTTCCGCTGCGTTTAATAAAGTCGTACTTTGAAACCACTTTCCGGCGGTAAAGCCACCCGCTACCGCAATAAAAGCAGCTAAGCTTGTACCAAATACTAATGCTAATCGTCTATAACGCTTAAGTGCTTGCTGTTGCTTTAACTGCTCAGATTGTAAGTCGTACTGTTCAGCACTCATATCTGATTGCTGCGACTGCTTTAGCGCATCTAATAAATAAGACATAACTTACCTAACTATAAAATAAATGAAAGCCCAATGCCTACGGCAAATAAAGCAGCGAATGCAAGGCTATAGGGTACAAATGACGTTGCTTTGTTAGCTTCGTTAACCGGTGCGACAAAATCCATGGGTAATGACTCATGGGCTGATTTTTTTATTATATCGCTATCAACTATCAACTGCTGCTTTGCAAAAGTCCCAACTAAAGCACGCTCACAGACCAAGTTCATTAATCGTGGCACACCGCCAGTTAATTGATGAACAGCTTGCATGGCATCCATCGAAAAGATTCCTTTATCACACCCTGCAATATGTAACCGATGCTTTATGTAAGCGACTGTTTGGCCTTGCGTAAGTGGTAATAAATGGTAACGAGCCGTTATCCTCTGGGCAAGTTGCCTTAATTCGTTGCGCTTCAAAAGTTCTTGCAGCTCTGGTTGACCAACCAATACTATTTGTAATAATTTTTTATGATCGGTTTCTATATTTGTCAGCAAACGTAATTGCTCAAGCACGTTAGGGGCAAGTAATTGTGCTTCGTCAATAATAAGTATAGTGTGCCCGCCCGATTTATTATTAGTCTCTAAATGCTTTTTTATAATATCGGTAAGACTTTTAAGCGTCGCATTATGAACATCGTAACTAATGTTGAGCTCATCACAAATACTTGCTAATAACTCCAGCTCTGAAAGCGCTGGATTATGGATCATCGCTACTTGAGTGTTTTCAGGAAGCTGCTCTAACATACTGCGGGTAATTGTAGTTTTACCTGTACCTACTTCACCTGTTAATAATACAAAACCACCGTCTTCACCTAATCCATAGGTAAGGTGTGCTAAGGCTTCTTTATGTCGTTCACTTAAAAATAAGTAATGAGGGTTGGGCGAGATCGAAAAAGGCTTTTCGTTCAGGCCAAAATAGCTTAAATACACCGTGATGTTCCTTCGTAATTAAATCACGGCCTATAATGGCAAAAAAATGCGCTGAGTGACAACGTTGTAAGCGCTTTATTATTGAAATAACGTAAATTTATGTAAAACAAAAAAAGTGCAGCTGTTTTAAGGCTGCACTTTTGTCTGTCTAATCTTAGTATGCATTTTACTCTTCGTAGCGCACTAACCGTAAATACACATTACTGGTTTTAGCATGTAAGCTATTCAACCCACTATCAAATTGATAAACCCACGCTGAGCTCATTGTGCTTACACCCGATGTATTTGACCAATAGTTTTGAAGCTTAGTGCCCAAAAATACGTCTTCATTAATACTCGGCTCTGTGCAACTGTGCTCTAAAATACTCGCCAATTCTTTAATGTTAGGCATTTGCCAATCATCGTAATCTGCGGTTGTATCATTTTTAGCACCACGAAGTGCTTCTTGCCAAGTAAGAGAAGGTGTTGAGCCCTCACAAAGTTGTGTCTCTGTATTGTAAGTTTGCCCATAACTACAGCGTTGCCACATAAGGCCTGTTTCGCTATCAGACACTGTGCCATCTGCATTTATGGTAAATCTATCTGTCGGTGTTGTGGTATCTGCACCGTCGTAGCACGTTTGCGCCGCTGCAATATTAAAGCTCAAGCTTATAGTTGCTAGTGCATAGAGTAATTTTAATTTCATTATTTTCTCCTAACGACTTCTAACTAAACGTACATAAGCAGTATTTTCTTTTGGATAAGCAAGGTCGTTACCATCACTCATATCAATGATATACGCTTGAGATAAACTGGTACCATCAGCTGCTGTTTGTGAGGTCCAGTAACGTAAATGGCTTAATGCACTTTCACTTGGCATATTAGGAAAAAATGCCTCATCAATTAATATACTTTGCCCTTGTTTACCGTAATCAATTAAGCTCAAAAGCTCTGTATAAGTAGGTAATCGCCAGTTTGTACCACCACAAAAATCTAAATCATTAACTTCGTTTATATAACTTTGTACTCCACAACTTGTATTGTCCGGACACGTTGAATCGGCTGTACTGGTATCGGTAAAAGTCGTATTCCCTACATCCCAAAAGTAATGATTTTGACCATCACGTAACGAAGTATTTGGTACCGTGCCAGATGCCACACTTTTCACCTCCCATACAAGCCCAGTAACATTATCGCGTATACAGGTAAAGTCACTACTATCATCACCAACTTCATCAGCAAACTCATTAAGTTTAGTGTAATCAAACGCTAAATTACCTTTGCCAACTTTATCTAAGCGGTTTGCATAGCTATCGCGTCCAAGCTCTGCATCTTGCGCTGGAAAGTCATCACTCTCACAATTAATACGTTGAGTATTGTTATAACACTCACCAACACCACTATCGTTGATGAGTCCAAGTGCTTTGGGTGATACATCAACAAATAAAGAGTCTGTATCGGTGCGTCCTTTTGAGTCGGTTACCGTGACTTCAAAGCTCAATGTAGACTCAGTATCAACATCTGAGGCAAAAAATGTCGTTGTACATTGGTCGCTATTGCTTAATGTTTCGCTATTACCGGTAAGTTGTTGCCATTTACACTTATAGGTATCGGTAACTGTTTCGCTATTTGTTGCATCAAGCGTTACTTGTTCAAACTCTTCAACATTTTGATCTGCGCCTGCATTTGCATCTACTAACTCATTTGTTTTGTTGAGTGTCATTGAATATTGAGTGCTCGCCTCGCCACCCTCATCATCAGTGACAGTTAGCTGCCAAGATAAATTCACGTTGCTTTCAAGTAATGGATGAGAAAAGCTAAGAGTTGATTCATTAAAACTCTCAATATCTAAATCAGGACCCGATAGCAATTGCCACAAATAACTATCAATTTGACCATTATCATCAGGATCGCTCGACTCTAGGGCACTCAAAGTCACTGTATCTTTGTATACAGAGGGAAGTGTTTCAGGAGATGTTTGTGTAACAACAGCAAGAGGTAGTTGGTTATTAGAGCTCACTGAAATAGAAATGTCGTCACTAACAGCGCTACTACCTGTACTTTGATAGCTCACTCTTAATATTATTTCACTATCAGTTTTTACGTCAGGTGCAGTAAGTGTTTGCTCAGCGCCTTCAAGGGGAAAACCTTCTATGCTTGGGCCACTAACTTGTTGCCATGAAAAAGTACCATCAGCGGGGGAACCTTGTGCTGTGATGGTAAATTCAGATTTTTCGATAATTTGTAAATCGGCTCCAGCATTAACAGACGTTTCAACAACTGTATTATCGCTATCACCGCCACCGCCTCCACACGCACTCAGTAAACCACACGAAATGAGGGGGATTAAAGCAAACGCTTTCATACGCAGCACCTTATTATGTCAAATAATTACTATAGTGTAATCACTAGCAATAAAGATGCCATTAAAGTACTACATATATGTGTCTTGATGAATACGTACAAACAACTTCGTACCGATTTTACTGTAATCTATTTTGTATTCACGCCCGTCTAGAGCTTGAATAAACAGCAACTGCTTTTCTTCGCCAAATACATCAGCGCTACTTACATAAACCATTTCTAAATAACGCTCTTTTGCATCACGGCGGTTTTTAGGTAATTCTTCTTTAAATGGCTCCAGACCATGTTGCGTTACTTTAATTCGAGGATGAATTTCAGAGTTTACAATCACTAAATCATGCTTTTTATCTTTATGTATTATGGTGTTTCGACCACTTTTTAAAAAGGCTCTCTCTTGACTCATTTTTCTTTCCTACAGTCGTAGCTTAATTACTAAGCTGCGACGCTATAAACTGACTAGGCTCGCGCTTCCACTTATTTAAGTTAGCACTAAATGCCCAAATATCTCTATCTAACACGCTGGCAGGCAATAATAAATCGTAACCTGTTAGCTGCTGAAGGTGCTTAGTTCTATTAGCAAACATGGCTATAAGCCCAGTATAGCTTATCCCTTTATGGGATGTGTAATGTGTATCTTCTATTAACCATTCTGATGGGCAATTGCCATTTTTGCAATGTTTTTGAACGACTTGCATAAATAAATTACGCTGCTCTATTAATAATTTCCCTGCAATTCTAGGCGCTATGCTTGATAAAAAGTCGTCTATATCATTTACCTTAACGCCAACCGCATTTAATTCTAAATAGTCAAAGCCATCTTCTACTTTGGGTATTCCACTGTGATGAAAGTTACTATGAGGCATACACCAAGCTCCGTACTTGTGGCAATAAACGAGCTCAGATTCGCTTAATATAAGGCTATGGTATGGTTCTTGAGATTTTAAAAATCCAATAAAAATAGCCACAAGGCACAAGCTCACTAAAAATATTTCAAGTATGCTAATCTCACCCGGCCTCAGTAAATTAAATAACATAATAAAGACTAAGCCTATAGCACCTACAACAATCGCCTCAATTGCGTTTCGCGCGCCCTGTGCCCGAAACTTAATGACATTGTCAGATTTATCCATATTGGTAAAACACCATATAAAAAACAAACATAATAATGCCCCAAATTATGACCTTTCTTGTTGTTATACATAAGTTACAGCTAGTTTTAAATTTCATACATTACCGCTTTTTCCTCAACAAAATAGGAACAATGAATAAATCTTATTTACTTTTACGCTTAACGCACAAATTTATGAGATACATAACCGTCTTTTCACGGTCTTATTTCGTACAATACTTACAATTCATTTTCAGGTATGAAATCAATGTACTCAAGACAATCAGGTAAAGCACTTTTTCCATTTATTATTACGCTACTTCTAATATTTAGCGTTTATTTATATTTACCCGCTAGCCACGGCGAACAAGCCGATTCATCACAAATGTCTACCCAAGTAACGGCTCATACTGTTACCTCTGAGGAAAACGCAGTGATGATAGAGGCCATCGGTAGTGCACGTGCAAACCAAGCTATTTATATAAAAAGTGCGCAAAACGATTATGTCACAGATATATATTTTAAAGATGGCGACTTAGTCAGTAAAGGACAAAAATTAGTACAGTTACAAAGCCAACAAGAGCAACTTGCAGTTAAAGAACTCGGTATTAACTTACGTGAGGAAAAACGCCAGTTAGATCGCCTTACCGAACTGTCACGCTCGCAATCAACGGCAAAGTCATTACTTGAAGAACAATTATCTCGTGTTGATGCCACTGAAGCTCAACTAGAAAGCGCTAAAACAAAGTTAAATGAAATGACTATTACCGCGCCATTTTCAGGCCTGTTAGGTAAGCGTGAAATATCAGTTGGCGCCTACGTAAGCAACACAACAATAATCACCACACTTGATGATATTAGTATTATTAAAGTTGACTTCAAAGTACCTGAAAAATATTTAGCACAATTAAACATAGGTATGAAAGTACTTACCCAAAACGATGCCTACCCAGGGCAGACATTTAACGGCAAGGTAACGCATATTAGCTCGCGTATTGATTCGGTAACACGCAGTGTTGAAGTAACTGCAAGTTTTGCTAATAAATCAGGATTACTTCGCCCTGGTATGTTACTAAATACAGCACTTGAGCTAAGCAGTAACCAAGCTTTAATGGTGCCAGAAAAAGCGGTTATCCCTTTACAAGACAAACACTTTGTTTTTCAAATTCAAGACGGAGTAGCCAATAAGGTTGAAGTGCATGTTGCTGGCAGAAATAATGGCTGGGTTGCTATCGATGAAGGTTTAAATGATGGCGAGCAAATTGTTACTGAAGGGCTAATAAAAATTCGCTCTGGTAGTAAAGTAAGCGTAAAGGGGTAATACGTGAAAATTACTGATACTAGCGTTAAACGCCCCGTTTTTGCCATAGTAATTAATTTACTGCTTCTTACTTTTGGTCTGGTTGCATTTACTATGCTGCCACTTCGTGAGTACCCTGATATTGAAACACCAATAGTAAATATCAGCACTGAATACACAGGTGCTTCTGCCGAAATTATAGAAACAAAAATAACGCAAATAATAGAAAATCGAATTTCCGGTATTGAAGGCATTAAAAGTATAAACTCATCTAGTCGTAATGGGCGTTCAAACATTACCATTGAGTTTGATATTAACCGCGATATAGATGCCGCATCTAACGATGTACGCGAACGTGTAGCACGTGCACTTGATAGTTTACCCGATCAGGTACGCCCACCAGAAGTGTCTAAGTCAAATAGTGATGAAAGCCCAATCGCATGGTTTGTATTAAACAGCGAAACAATGGACTCGTTACAGCTCTCTGATTACGCACAGCGCTTTATCGTTGACCGTTTAGCCGTTGTAGATGGTGTATCTAACGTGCGTATTGGTGGTGAGCGCCAATACGCCATGAAAATTTGGCTAAACCGCCAAGCAATGGCTGCTCGTGGCATTACCTCGAGCGATATTGAAAATACACTGCGTACAGAAAACGTTGAATTACCTGCCGGCGAAATAGAATCAATAGATCGCGACTTTACCGTGCGTACCGCACGTAGTTATAAAGATCAGCGCGATTTTAAAAACCTTGTTATTAAACGTGGTGAAGAAGGTTATTTAGTGCGTTTAGGTGAAGTTGCCGACGTAAAATTAGAAGCTGCCGATGACGAAAGCTTATTTCGTGGTAACGGGCGCAACATGATTGGCCTAGGAATTGTAAAACAAGCTAAAGCAAACACGCTTACCGTAGTAGATAACGCACGCAGTGAACTTGAAAAAATCAAACGTAACCTACCTGAAGGCACCACAATTCAAGACAGCTACGATTCGTCTGTATTTATTAAAGAATCAATTAGTGAAGTTTACAGCACACTTGCCATCTCTATGGGTTTAGTCGTACTCGTTATATTTTTGTTTTTAGGCAATATACGAGCAACGCTTATTCCTGCGGTTACCGTACCGGTCGCACTTGTTGGTAGCTTTATGTTTTTATTAGCAATGGGCTACTCAATCAACTTACTAACTTTACTTGCCTTAGTACTGGCTATTGGTTTAGTAGTAGATGATGCCATTGTAATGCTTGAAAACATTCACCGTCGTATTGAACTGGGTGAGCCGCCATTACTAGCTGCATATAGAGGTGCGCGTGAAGTTGGTTTTGCCATTGTCGCAACCACGCTTGTACTAATATCGGTGTTTGTGCCATTGGTGTTTATGGATGGCCGTATAGGGGCATTATTTACTGAGTTTGCAATGGCGGTAAGTGCTGCCGTATTTTTCTCAAGTGTTACAGCGCTGACTCTCGCACCAGCCTTGTGTTCTAAAGTACTTAAAGTATCAGACAAACCAAATAAATTTAGCCAATGGATGGACCGCCAGTTTACTAAAATTGAAGTAAGTTACCGTAATTCACTCTCCACCAACATAACCCGTAAATGGGGTTTAATGGTGAGCCTATTATTAGCGGGCTTTGTTAGTTACTCGTTGTTTTTACAAGTCCCCTCTGAGCTAACGCCAAAAGAAGACCGTGGCACGTTCTTTATTATGATGAGCGGCCCTGAGGGCGCAAGTTATGAAAATAATGCCGCTAATATGGCTAAAATTGAAGAACGCTTAATGCCTTACTCGCAAGCAGGTGAGCTAAGTCGCGTACTTGTTCGAGTACCTGGCTGGGGTGGCAGCGGCGGTGTTGCTATTGTTGGTATGGCCGATTGGGATAAACGCAAACGCTCAACATGGGAAGTAATGGACGAAATAAGCGGTAAAATGCAAGAAGTTACCGATGTTCGTGCATTTGCCATTATGCGCCGTGGTATTGGCGGTGGTGGTTCATCTCGCCCTATTGAGTTTGTATTGCAAGGTAATGATTATGCACAACTTGCCGATTGGCGTGACCGTATAATTAAGCGTGCTGAACAAAACCCAGGTTTAGTAAGAATCGATCATGATTATAAAGAAACCTTCCCGCAGTTTTTAGTCAGCATAGATAAAAACAAGGCCGCTGATTTAGGCGTTTCTGTATCTGATGTAGGCCGTACACTTGAAACAATGCTTGGCCAGCGCCGTGTTACAACCTTTATTGACCGTGGTGAAGAATACGATGTAATTTTAAAAGGGACTAAAGAAGACTTTACTAACCCTACTGACATTTCAAATATATATCTTAAATCACGAAGCGGTGAACTAGTCCCACTTGATAGCCTTATCAGCTTAAAAGAAGAAGCAACCGCATCGCGCTTAAACCGATACAACCGTATGCGCGCAATTACATTAAGCGCCAACTTAGCCGACGGTTATACGCTTGAGCAAGCGCTTAACTTTTTAAACGAAGTAGCCGCGCAAGAAAACGATATAGATGGCGCCGTAGATTACAAAGGCGAGTCGCAGCTTTATTACGAAGGCGCATCAGCGATGACCTACGTATTTATACTTGCACTCACTGTTACCTTTTTAGTACTGGCAGCACAGTTTGAAAGCTTTATGCATCCGTTCGTCATCATGCTTACCGTACCACTTGGTTTAATGGGCGCTATGTTCGGACTTTGGGCTACAGGACTTACCTTAAATATTTACAGCCAAATAGGTATTGTCATGCTCATAGGGCTAAGTGCTAAAAACGGTATTTTGATTGTAGAATTTACTAACCAACTACGCGATAAAGGCGTTGAATTTAGTGAAGCTATTTTGCAAGCAGCAACTCAGCGTTTGCGCCCTATTATTATGACCTCGCTGACTACGGTTATGAGTTCGGTACCTTTAGTACTTGCTTCAGGTCCGGGCGCTGAAAGCCGTATGGTGATAGGTGTAGTCGTGTTTACTGGGGTTATTGTATCGACCCTACTAACTCTTTTTGTTGTACCTGCTGCATATTATGCACTTGCACGTAACACTCAATCACCTGAATTTTTACAGCAAAAATTAGACAAACAAGCCGCTGAAAAACCTTTCGAAGAGATCTAGCCTCTTAATTGCGCCGTAACCTTGTTGTTGCGGCGCATACAATTTATGCTCGCCTTTAAACCCCATATACATTTTAGGAATACTTATGAGCTCAACAACGCAAGTAGCAACATTTGGTGGCGGCTGTTTTTGGTGTATAGATGCTGCATTTAGACGTGTAAATGGCGTACTAACCGTAAGCTCTGGCTACACCGGCGGTGAAACAAATAACCCAACATATGATTCTGTATGCTCAGGCACAACTGGTCACGCTGAGGTTGTTAAAATTGAATTTGACGCGATTGTAGTTAGCTTTGAAACACTCTTAGCAATGTTTTTCACACTGCATGATGCAACACAATTGAATCGCCAAGGTAACGATATAGGCACACAATATAGAAGTGTGGTTTACTATCACGATGAAGCTCAACTTAAGCAAACCAACGAAATGATAGCTCAACTGCAAAGCCATGTCGCTGAGCCAATTGTGACAGAAGTCAGCCCTGCCACTACGTATTATCCAGCAGAGCATTATCATCAAGATTACTATAACGAAAACCCACAGCAGGGTTACTGTAGTATTTTAATAGCACCTAAGTTACACAAGTTTGAAACCGTATTTAAAGAGTTCTTAGCTGACTAGCTAATTTTAGTAGTTAAACTTAGCTACACATTAAAAAGCCCGACATATGTCGGGCTTTCTAATATTAATAAATACAGTTAAAACTGGTAGCTTGCGCCTGCAAAAAAGCGACGCTCTGGCGTGTTGTAGTAATACACTTCACCCGTTGTAAAATCAGCGTTTGAATCAACAGCGTTATATTCTTTATCAAATAAGTTTTCTACACGAAGCGAAACTTCAATATGTTCATTTACTTGATAATTACCCGCTAGGTTCCAGAGTGTATAAGAGCCTAAGCGCGTCACAGCACCTTGTCGGTCGCTACGGTATTGCATGTCTAAGCTTGCATCAAAAGCACCAAACTGTTTTGCAAGTTCCCAGTTAAAAGTACGTTTAGCAACATTACGCAACTCTGCGCCCGTTTCTTCGTCTTCAGCGCTTAAGTAAGCAAAGTTAAGGTTGCTATCAAAACCAAAAAACTGCTGGGATAAGCTAAATTCAACCCCTTCGTAGCGTGCTTCATCGATATTAGCCAATGCAAAGTTTGCATCGTAATCAATCTTATCTTCTATATCGTTTCTAAATACTGCAATATCAACTTGCGCGATATCAAAATCTACACTCAAACCTAACTCACGGTTTACTGATTTTTCAGGTTGTAAATCAGGGTTACCATAAACTGGATAATATAAATCGTTAAATGTAGGAGCTTTAAAGCCAGTACTTTGGCTTATACGAAATGTTGCATCTTCAGATAAATGATAACCCGCAGCGGCGGTATACGTTGTTTCATCGCCAAATTGCTCGTCGTCATCTTGGCGAACAGTTAAATTAGCCAATACTTTGTCTGCATCGTAGTAAGCACCTACAAACACGGCAAGTACATCTCGGCTGTCTTCAACAAATAGTTGCGAACTATGCGACACATCATCGTTGTACCAATTAATACCACCACTAATGTTAAGTTCATTAGATAACAGGTACTGGCCGTTATAATCAATTTGTGTACGTTTAGTTATAAAGGTACTTGTTGTTGGCCCAACTGAAAAATCAACATAAGTGTTATCTGAATCATCTGTTGAAAGCGCTAAATCAACACTATGTGTTTGGTTAGTGTAGTTTTTACTCCAACCTGCAGAAAGTTGATAGTTTTTAAAATCATCTCGTTCAATCGTACTGTCTGCTGGGCTAAAGCGACTGTCGTAATCTGCATAGCCTTCACTGTATTGGCCTAATAACTTAAAGTCGCCGTAATGTGCATCGGTGTAGTTTACTTTAAAACCAAGGTTTTTATTTTCATAACCATCTTCATCAGGTGCTACGCCTTGCAGTACATCAAAGTTATCTGTTTTTTCAAAGCCTGCGTTAAATGCTGTTGTTATATCATCTGATTTTACAGAGCCTGCAACTTGATAATTTTGATAAGAGTCAGAACCAAATGTAGCGCTTAGGGATAAGTTATCTGACTCACGCGTAATAATATTAATAACACCAGCGAGTGCATCAGAGCCATAAACAGCCGCGCGAGAGCCTTTAATAATTTCTATGCGTTCAATGCTATTTAGAGGAACATTATTTAATGCTTTTTGACCTAGTGTTGCTGAGCCTGTACGTACACCGTCAATTAAAATCAACGTATCGCCAGAGCCCGTACCACGAAGTGACACGCCTGTATTTTGACCAAAACCACCGTTTGGATTAACTTGAAAACCCACTCGCGTGCTTAAAAGTGTAGGTAAATCGCGTACGTTACTAGCTTCTATTTCAGCACGTTCAATAACATTTACACTCGCTAAAACGTCGTTAATTGATTGCTCAAACTTATTAGCTGTAACGGTTATTTTTTCAATTGATTGCTCTGCACCAGACACAGAAAATGAAAGCGCAGCAGAAATTGCAACGCCTAGAGTTGTTTTGTTTAACATGAGATCCCCTACCTTTGCCCACCGCAAAGATTTAAGTAAGTAAGATTGCATCAAGGCCGGTCTCCGGACTCAGTAAGCACATAAAAACATGCAATACTCTACCGTTGCGGGGGCAGTGTTGGGCTTGTAGTCATCATGAAAACGCACCAACTTCCCGATTATCCTGCTAAAAAAATCATTACATGAAGTGGCTAGCAAGCACCTTGAAAATATGCCGTCATTGTGAGCATTTTGTTTACAAATGTCAATGGACGTCTATATAGCTAAAAGCTATTTCAGTTCAGTGCTGTATTATTATAGCTTGAAGGAATACCGTACTTATCAAGTAGCTTCTGAAGTTGCATTTGTGTAGTAGGTAAATTTAATATTTCATCCATTTTGCGACTAGATATTTTATTTGATTGTGAGTTAATCAAAAAATGTGTTTCATACACTGCATCTGGTACGTCACTCTTAAATAGTAAATCCATATTTAAGATATTCTGCTTTTTAAAATACTGATAAGCAATACTGTTTAAAACCCCGACTTCAGCGCGCCTTAATAGCAGCATTTTAACTACATTGAATTCATCGATTGTAAGGCTTACCTGGTGCTCTTCTCTCAAGTATTCGGCATTTGTATTAAATCCTGCAAATTGATACGAGTACCCTAAAACCCCAACTTTGGTTAATTTGTCCAGATTGTCAAAATAAGTTTGTTCTGATGCATTCTCTTTGAGTGTATAAAGCTCGTTTTTGGTGATGGTATAAAATTCAGTTTTTTCAATGTTTTTCTGCGTTGTTTTTGGCAGCCATTGCATTGCCATTAAAAATAAAACGTCGAAGTTATTTTTTTCAACAGACAAAGTAAGCCTTTTTACAGGTAAAGAAATAAGTATAAAGTTAAATTCCTCCTGTGCGTCGTTTAAAATATTAATAAACTCAGGAGCAAAGCCCTGCTTTTTTTGCGCGTTAATAATAATCGGAAAGTAGCCATCTTCGACCAATACGTCAATATCAACTGGCTTTGATAAGCTTGGCTTGGTAAATATAAGCAAAACAAATAACAGAAATAATTGATGGGGTCTCATTTTAATACCTTCTAGAGTGAAATTTTTATTATATTCAATTAAATATAATAGCTTAAATATCAAAAGGTGGATTAATACATGCAGAACTACGAGAGGATAAGGTGGGAAAGTTGTAAAAAATTAAGTAGCTTTAATCTGTCTGCAAATATAGACAAATTAAAGCACTTTTATTAAAAACAGTTTATAAATTAGTCGCGAAAGTTTTTAAACTGAAAAGGCTGACCTAAATCGGCACTGCGTACTACCTGCATTGCTTCTTGAAGATCGTCACGCTTTTTACCTGTCACACGCACTTCTTCGCCTTGAATAGCGGCTTGTACTTTAACTTTTGAATCTTTAATGGCTTTAACCACTTTTTTGGCCATGTCTTTTTCGATACCTTGCTTTAACCCAACGTTACGAAATACATTTTTTCCTGCACGGCTAATATCTTGAAGTTCTAAACTAGCTACATCCATACCGCGCTTTGAAATTTTTCCCGCTAAAATATCGAACAACTGCATAACTTGAGAGTCAGCTTCTGCTTTAAGCTTAATTGTTTTATCGTTTAGCTCAATAGAAGCATCAACGCCTCTAAAATCAAAGCGAGTCTCTAGTTCACGGTTTGCGTTATCAACCGCATTTTTAGCTTCGTTCATTTCTACTTCAGATACAATATCAAATGAAGGCATTAGTATACTCCTAACTATTTAATCTTAATTTTATGTGGCAATTATAACGCTAAAATTATAAATCTTTACATTTTTCTGCATCTTGTTCAGGTGCGATACTAAATTAGTTTGATATACTTGCGCCTCTTTTTTAAGCGATTTTAGGATTTGTCGTGACAAGGCGTGTTTATCAAGCAGTTTTTTTAATCAGCATAGTGGCTTTCACCTTTTTATTTGCTAAAGAAATAAAAGGTGGCGTTGTAAATTTATTCCCTCATGTTGATAAAGTCGCCCATTTTGGGATTTTTTTTATATTAGCCATAATAATGGATAAGGCTTTTAAGCTTCCTTTATATGCTCAAATACTCTTGTTAGCAGGCTATGGCGCCTCGATAGAAATAATGCAAGACGCACTTCCTTATAGGCAAGCATCACTTGGTGATTTTTTTGCTGATTTTGCAGGTGCTGCAAGCTACTTTTTACTTAGAGTAATTTTTACACCTCGAAAAAAGAACCCACATGGCTAATATTTTAATCGTTGGCGATGGCGCTATTGGCTTATTGCTGAGCCACTTTTTGAGCGCATCGCATAATGTCAGTGTTTTAACTCGTAAAAACCCAACAAACACCCGCTTTTACAGCAGAGCTAAGGGTGCATCAAAAAAAATTGACGCTAAATTTATTTCATTAAATCAGCTAGATAAAGCAACTGAATTTGATGTAATTTTATTTACCGTTAAAGCTTTTCAAGTGCTTGATGCGTTTTCTCAAATAAAGCCATTTTTACCGACACATTGCTCTGTTGTACTTTCGCATAATGGAATGGGCAACGTTGATGAGATAAATAACCAGCTAAACACTCATCAAGCACTCTACTTTTTAACGACAAGCATAGCGGGCTTTAAATCAAACCAATATATTGTGCAACACACAGGTGAAGGACAAAGCGTTATTGGTGGCTGTAATGAGCTTGCACTTCAAAATAGTGCGCCAATAGCTGATATTTTTAAAGTAATACCCAACCTAAAGTTTACTAATAACATTCAGCAGCTTCGTTTTGAAAAGCTACTCGTCAATATTGCCATTAACCCATTAAGCGCTTTAAGTAATGTAAAAAATGGTGAATTACGTGCACCTAAGTACAATACAATAATTTTTAATGCACTCACTGAAGCGTGTAATATTGCAAAGGCTCAAGGGCTTAATATTCCATTAATTAAAGCTCTCAATACCGCTTATAAAATAATGGAATTAACCGCAAATAATTACTCATCAATGCAGCAAGATATAGCTCACAATAGAGAAACCGAAATATCAGCTATATGTGGCTATATTAGCCAACAAGGTAAACTTCACAGTATTCCAACGCCTTTCAACGATGAGTTGCTAGTCAAAATTCAGGCAAAAAAAAGCGTGGTATAAACCACGCTTATATAAGTTTTTAACTTTACGGGCGATAAACTTTTACAGTTTCGAAGCCCTGTTCGTGCAGCATAAGTGCCTGTAGTTGGCTCATTACGCCTCTGTCACAATATAAATAGTAGTCAGTGTCTTTTGGTAAATCACCAAACTTAGTAGCCAAACGGAAGAACGGTAAATGCACCACCTCAACACCATCGATTGCAAGCGGTGCAGCTTCTTCTTCTTCAGGTGAGCGAATATCAATAACTACAGAGCCTGCAGGTAAATCAGCAACCGACTCAGCCTCTTTTAGCTCTTGCTTTGCCTCTACGTCAATATCGCGTACATCCATTATGCGCGCGTTATTTACTACGGTATCTAGCACATCAAAATCGAACTTTTCTTCTTCAGCTTCTATTACTTCAATTTTGGCTTTAACTGTCGGCTTTTTAGAAATAACACCACAATATTCAGGCATCGTTTCAGCCATTTCAGCAGTACCAATTTGGCGAGCAAGATTAATAATTTCTTGTTTATCATTTTGAATTAGCGGGCGTAAAATAAGCGTTTCAGTAACACGGTCAATCACACTTAAGTTCGCTAATGTTTGACTAGATACTTGGCCAATACTTTCACCAGTGACAAGCGCCTGAATGTTCAACTTTTCAGCCACTACACTTCCTGCTCGCATCATCATACGTTTAAGCACAACACCCATTTGGCTGTTTTCAACATTTTCTAGAATTTCAGCAACAACAGGTTCAAAATCAACTGTTATAAATTTCACTTTATGTGTTGAGCTGTATTTTTTCCATAAAAAATAGCTCGCTTGCTTAACACCAATCTCGTGCGCTGCGCCACCTAAATTAAAGAATAAAAAGTGCGTACGTGCGCCTTTACGAATCATTTGGTAACTTGCTACGCCAGAGTCAAAACCACCCGACATAAGCGAAAGCACGTCTTCTTGCGTTGGTAGTGGAAAGCCCGCCATACCAAAATGCGTTTGCGAAACAATGTAAGCTTTATCGTCTTTTACTTCTAAGCGTATTGTTACTTCTGGACGGCTAAGCTTTACGCTTGCGCCTTCAATATGTTGATTTAGCCCACCACCAACATAACGCTCTAAATCAGTCGAGGTAAAGTCGTGCTGGCCTATACGCTTAGCACGCACACAAAAGGTTTTACCCACAATTGTGTGACCCACTAACGCTATTGTTTTTTGATAGATGTCATCAAGAGTTTCAAATTGCGTTTCAGTTACTTCAATAAACTGAATGATACCAGGTATGCGTTTAAGGCTGTCGATAAAATCAAGGCGAACTTGTGCATCTTCAAGCTTTGTAACAACTGAAATATTATCCCAGTTATTTCTTACTTGTACTTTTTCGTCAAGACGTCGCAATACAATTTTAATGTTATTTTCTAACACTTTAGTAAAGCGTTTACGGACCGAACGGCTTTTGATGGCTATTTCAGGATGTAGTTTGACGATAAATTTAAGCATAGTTCACTCTTAGACTGCGGGAATTCGCGCTCCCAGGCATTTGGCGCGCGATTATAGCAAAAAATTCAGCGTCTAGGAAACAACCAAAGGGCAACGGCTAAACAACAGTTGGGGCTTGTTGCGCTAACTCAGTGTATTTTTCGCGTAATAGGTTCATTTTATCGATACTTTTATCGGTACTGTACGCTCTAAATAATGTAAGTACTTTTAAAATACCGTGATATATATCTTGCTCAGCAAGGGTACCGCTTGGCCTACGAGCCTTAATATAAGGCGTCCAAAAACTAACAGTTAACTTTAGTGTATGGGCTAAATCAATGACATCTTGCTCATCAATAGCAATCATTTCACTATCGCGAAGACCTAGAATAATTTTACGAACTTGCTCTAATAACTCTAACTGAAAATCAATGTAAGCTTGTTTTAGCTCAGTGTCTCTGGCGAGTATATCGCCAAGATTGTCGTAAAAAAAATGGTAACGCCACATTAATTCAAATAACGAATCTAAATAAGCCGTTAAATGATTAAATGCATCATCATCTTTATTAATAGGTTTAAAGTGAGTATTTAAATGATCGCGATACAGCGCAAAAATATGACGGATAATGTCTTCTTTATTTTTAAAATGATAATAAAGATTACCCGGGCTCATCCCTAAGTTTGATGCAATATGATTTGTCGTTATTGCACGCTCACCATTTTCGTTAAACAACAAAATACTGGTGTGTATTATTTTATCCTTGGTATTCATATGCTAATACTCAAATTATCTATAGGCTACATTACACTCAAAAGAGGTAAACAGTATAAACAAATATGAATCATTAAAACACTCAAACCTTGGACTGATCTGTTCAAAGAAAGTAAGTGTTTATATGCTTTATTAGCTAGGCTGCTTTGTGGCATAAACACTGTTAAACTAGCGCTAAAATCATAAATAGTGAACATTATGAAAGTTATTGCAATTTACCCGGGCACCTTTGATCCACTAACTAATGGTCATACAGATCTTATTCAACGTGCAGCTAAAATGTTTGATACCGTATTAGTTGCGGTTGCGAACAACCCAAGTAAAAAACCCTGTTTTAACCTTGAAGAACGTGTTGAACTTGCAAACTCTATTTTAAGTCACTTAGATAATGTTAAGGTCATTGGTTTTTCTGGCTTATTGGCTGACCTTGCGCGCGATCACAATGCTAATGTGCTTATTCGTGGCATTAGGGCTGTATCTGATTTTGACTATGAATTTCAATTAGCTAACATGAACCGCCGCCTGAATCCTGATTTAGAAAGTGTATTTTTAACACCCGCAGAGCGAAATTCATTTATTTCATCAACGCTTGTTAAAGAAGTAGCACGTCACAATGGTGATGTAAGCGAGTTTGTAGACCCTGTAATTGTCAAAGCGCTAAAAACTAAACTGGGCTGTGGTGCCCAATAACACTTCCCGAATTAGCGCATAACTTGTATGCGCTAATTTGGCTTTTGTATAGATGATGATTTTAATTTTTTAATTAACCAAACAAGTTTTAGCAAATCTTTATTGATAATTAGTATTAGCGCCATAGTGATATCAATAATAGGCATAAGTAAACCATACAGCATCCACAGCCACCAAAAGTCCCGATTGCCATAAAGAGTATTATCAATATACATGCTCATAAACAGTGAGGCATTGATACCAAGCCCTACAATAAGATAATAAAATCCGTACGGTATTTTGCGTCCTAAAAAAATACGCCACATAAAAATAACTGCAATTGTTAGTACATCAAATATAAACATCTTTAAATGCGGAGCTGCAGTAGTTATGTCCATAAATAAACTAAGTGTGTACGAAGCCATCATAATAAAGCTAAGGTGAACTCGGCTTTTATCTTGCTTATTAATGGCAATTGATAGAGTGAACAAAAAAGAAAAAACAAACAGCCATGTAATAAGTATTCCAAAATATTCATTAACTGAATTTAATTGCCAAAATAGATCCTCCATTCTATTCAACCTTTTGATGAGTGCTTTTTCTACGATTAAGTAAATACCGTTTTAATGCAACCAAACCTAAAAAATCTTTATTAATTAGGAGAACTAAAAGCATCGTTAAATCAAAAATTATTTGCCCTATTGCATATAAGGCCCAAAACCACCAGTAGTCTAAATTTCCTAAAACAATACTGTCGTAGTGCATTCCAAAAAAAACAAATGCGTTAAAGCTAAGTCCGACTAAAAGATAATAAAAGGCTACGGGGAGATTTTTACTAAAGTATATCCGCCATATAATCAGAAAAAATATAGTTACGATATCAAATATAAAAAGGGTCAAATGGGGTGTCTTGCTCAAGGGATCCATAAAAATACTAGAGGTGTAAGATACCATCATAATGAATGCAAGCTGTGTGCAGCTTTTGTCAGACTTGTTAATGCTTGCAGACAAATTATATAAAAAAGCGAGTACAAAAGACCATGTAGTAAAAATGGTTATATAGTCGTATAAACCAGCCAGCTGCCATAAAAAATCAAGCATTGCGTGACCTTTTAAATTTTTCAGTTAAAAATTTAGTAAGCTTAACTAGACCTAAAAAATCTTTGTTAAAGATAAGCGCTAATGGCATTATCAAATCTGTAAAGTACATACCAAATACATAAACGTTCCAAAACCACCAATAATATAGAGTACCTAAAATCTCTATATCGTAATGCATAGCTAAAAATAAAGATGTGAATCGCCCCGAGTTCATCGGAGACCAGTTTGTTTAAGTCAGGCCACTTTACCTGACTCGTTTAAATTATCATAGTAGTCTGTTTCATATTGAGCTGGTGAAATATACCCAATTGAAGATAAT
>NZ_JACJEN010000019.1:0-85839 GCF_014164075.1 Pseudoalteromonas sp. SG45-3
GCTATCAGCTATCAGCTATCAGCTATCAGCTATCAGCTATCAGCTATCAGCTAAAATAATTTAACGTTTATAAAATCCAATATACAATGCTTATCATCCTCTCTTCATTGTTTAATGAATATCAGAAAAGATGTATAAAACATTTAAAGCACAAAATAAAACTTAGAACATTTATTTATCTAACCTACAAAGCCAGCTTTTAAATATAATTGGTGAAATATCTTAAAGAACAGGAAGTTAATAAAAACTTTAGTTTAAGTGACTGCACGGTCAATTAAAGCACTGATTTATAAGTCTTTTTATTTGTTTTCTTTCTGATATGATAGACTAAATAAATAAACAAGGATAAAGAAAATGCCTATCAACACGATAGATAACTTAACACTCATTGTATCCCTGGTCTCAGCTTTTATAGCTATAGCTATGTTTGTAATTGCGTCCATTCAAACTCGAATTCAAAAACGTAATCTTAATTTAGCTCTTTTTAATAGCAGATATAAAGTTTATATAGATTCACAGAAGCTATATCAAGAGTATACTAATGGGTATATTTCTGACATTACTTTTAGCCACTTTATTGCTTCATTTCATGCTTCAGAATTACTATTTCCATCAAAATCTGGAATTTATAAATTTCTAGATAAAGTACATGAATGTGCAGTATCTTTTAATGGTACTAAAAGAGCAATGCAAAGCACTGATGAACCAACTGCCCTAGAAATGATTTATGAATACAATAGAGAAGCTAGTTCTAATTTAAATTGTTTTTTTAAAAGAGCTAACCAAGTTAATGAAGCCTTATATTAAAATTCATTAGTAACAAAAGAAAAACTATATTGCTTTACAGTATTCTTAAGCGTTAGCAATAAGGGCTTTCGCCCTTTTCTTTAATATTAGTACCGTAATATTTAAATTATCAATTAACCACCAGACATAGAACGTCATTACTTGATAGATTAGATCATCAAATTATTTTCAATTCAACATTTTCTCTATTGAGCTTTCTGTCAAAATCATCAGCTAACTTCTCGGTCTCACTAAACACGGTATTCCAATATTTAATACGCGTGTCTGCATCTAGATCGGTAAAGTCATTTCTATCTGGGATTTTTCCGTAAGGTAAACTTGCTACAAATTCTTTTGATGGGCTGATCATTACTACGTTGTCGTAATTAAGTGGTGATACTTTACGTTTTAAATTTTTATCGAACCACCCTGCTTTTGGCTCGCTATTAAAATGCGGATATAAAATTAAGCCTGGGTTATTAATTTTTAAATCAAAGTGGTAGTCAATTATTCCGCCATCGCGATATATACCTTGCGGCGAGCCTGCAATATTTTTTATGCCCTGCATAACAAGTGGTATTGAACCCGATGCAAGTAATGCATCTTTTAAATTATTTTTAGTAAGCGCTATGTTTTGTGTTTTAAAATTGTAGGTATCGGTAATTGATAAGTCACTTGTTGCTGGGCCAAATATAAAACGCTCATACTGCGAGCCTAATAATTTTCGGTTAACGCGGTTTAACATATAACTTTTTGATAAACCCATTAACTGTATTAATTTATTTTCGCTGGCAATAAAGCCATTCGATTTTGCTACTATAAAGTGCGCTTTAAATATTGGGTTATTTATAATTTCAGTTACGCCGTTATCGCCAAAAACATCTTCAAGTAATGCGCGCGCTTTTATTGTTATTTCACTTGGTGTTGGTTTATTACTTGAGTACCGAGTTTGCGAATACGATTTTGCTAATCGCTCAATGGCAGCAACGGGATCGTTTTGTGCAAAACACGCAGAGCGAAAAGCGCCAGCAGATGAGCCAATTAAATTAAGTGGTTGGGTACGGTTTTTAAAAAATTCACCAAAAATATATTTATCTAAACCAAATAATGTAAACCATTTAGGACCGCCACTTGCGCCTAAAAAAGAGGTGAAAAGTTCAGGTTTAAAGCCCTGTTCGTTAATAATTTTAGCCGCTGTTTTCCCTGCGTGAATCTCGATCATCTAAAAAATTGTGCCTTTTATTTTGGTTGCTTCAGTTATTTTCACAACACTGAAAGTGAATACTTATGCAAAAAAAAGCGATTTTATGTTGCCATAAAACCGCTTTTTATAGTTAAGTGTGCTGAATTAGTCCCAAATGCCGTCTTCGCATTTGCCCTGTACTTTTACATCTTTTACTTTAAATTCGGGCTCTAAACCTTTGTCTCTTTGTGCGTGGTAATCGCTCGTAACAGACAAAATAGTCGGCGTTAACAGTATAATAGCGATAACGTTAACCACTGTCATTAACCCTAAGGCAATATCGGCTAAATCCCAGACTTCTTTTAAGGTGGCCGACGCGCCCCACAACATCATTGATAAATAAAGCGAAGTGTAAATGCCGCGCCCTACTTTGTTGTCGAGCTTAAATAAGTGCAAGTTGCTCTCTGCATAGGCGTAGTTTGCCACCACCGATGTAAAAGCAAATAAGGTAATAGCGGCAGCTACAAAATAAACACCACCTTGTGCTAAGTGAGCAGTCATCGCGCTTTGTGTTAAACGAATGCCTTCCATTTCGCCGCTTATGTCTATATCGGCTAATAAAATGATCACCGCGGTACAGCTGCACAGTACTATTGTATCGAAAAATACGCCTAGCATTTGTATGTAACCTTGCGTTACAGGGTGATTAGGAATTGGGCTGGCACTTGCTGAAGCATGCGGCACACTACCTGCACCGGCCTCATTAGAATATAAACCACGTTGTATACCGTTTTTAATGGCTGCGCCCATTGCACCAGCCCCAGCTTCTTGTAAACCAAACGCCGATAAAAATATATCTTTAAGCATGGCGGGTACTTGCGTGAAATTTATAATAGTAATAATTACGGCAGCAAGTACAAACACAATGCCCATTATTGGCACAACACGCTCTGCAAATCGGGCAATTGCTTTAAAGCCACCGAGTATAATTGAGCCGGCTAGTACGGTAATGACCAGGCCTGAATAAAATGTAGGAACTTCAAACGCGTAATTAAGTGCGTCGGTAATTGTGTTAGTTTGCATTGCGCTAAACGTAAAGCCGTAACCTAAAAACAAACACGCGGCAAACACAATTGCAAATGCTCGGCTACCCAAACCTTGTTGAATATAATATGCAGGGCCGCCTCTAAACTCGCCGCCACTATCTCGCACTTTATATACTTGCCCAAGTACGCTTTCAGCAAAGCCTGTAGCCATACCCAATATGGCTATTACCCACATCCAAAATATTGCACCGCTGCCGCCAAGTGAAATTGCCACAGCCACACCGGCTAAATTACCAGTGCCTACTCGTGCGCAAAGCCCTGTACACAATGCTTGGAATGATGAAATGTCGTCTTTTTTACATTTGCTACTGCCTTTTAAAAGGCTAAACATATGTTTAAATTTAAGTATTTGAATTGCTTTTAGTCGTACTGAAAACCATATCCCTGTAAACAAGAGTATATAAATAAGTACCTGACCTTCTCCCCACAAAAGGTTGTTTACGCTTTTGACGACGGTATCGAACATTGCTAATTCCTTCTTATATTTTTATATTAGTATCCTGTTGCGGATATAACGGCTTTTGCTTACGACATCGACTTAAATTTTGGACGAATAAGGCAGCCATACTTTTTGCTGCCTTAAAACTATACATTATTTGTTTTGCAAATGAACTCCTGCAATCATGCATCTAAGTGATCCACCAGCCGACTCAATGGTAGGAATCGGTAACGGTACAAGCTTAGCCGTTTTTTGTATGGCTGCTATTTGTGCTGTTGTGAGCGCATTAAATGCTGTTTGCGATAACGCTAAAATACGGCCATTGTCACCTTGTAACTCTATGGCGTTACCACAAAATTGATTAATTTGATCGAGTGATAAATCAATTACTTCGTGGTGGCTTTGTAAAAAATGAGTAACTAGCGCTTTACGCTCCTCACTTGGCACCATGTTTAAGCCAACCATTACAAACTCAGTTGCAACGCACATTAATACATTAGTGTGATATACCGCTGTACCTTTTTCATCATATGCATTAAATATAACGGGTTTTAATGCGAGCAAATTACAAACTGTATTAACAACCGATTGAGTTGTTCTTTTAGATTTTGCTGCATAAGCCAGTTTATATTGATGATCGAGAACCAGTGAGCCCGTGCCTTCTAGGAATGAATTTTCTTTCGCTAAATGCGCATAATCAGTCACAACCGTCACTTTATAGTGATCCGTTAAAAAATCAATAATATCTTTTCGATATTCTAACCTTCTGTTTTCTACAAACATTGGGTAGATTATTAATTCCCCACTTTGATGAGTAGAAAACCAATTATTTGGAAACACAGAGTCGGGAGTCTGTGTTTGCTCATCTTCAAAAAGGTGAACTTTTACCCCTTCATTTTTTAATAATTTTACTGCATTTGTGACTTCGCTATATGCTTGTTCACTTTGATTTGGTGCTAAGCATTTACTTTGAAATGCATTGTCGAGCATTGTTTGTGGGTTAGACGTAAAGTGATGCGGACGTACCATAACAACCGCACTCGGAGCTTGATTTACGTGGCTCATGCTACGTGCTCTTGTGCTGATGTTTGCTCTGTATTAAGTACCGAAAACAAGTTGCGCGGATCGGCTTGCTGTGTAATTAAATCGAGCAATGTAAATTCACCGCTTTTAATAAGTTGATCGCGTATAAATACAAGCGCTGTAAAGTCTTCGCTCGCAAAGCCTACACCATCAAAAATAGTTAATTCGTCTTGGCTAGTACGGCCAAGCGATTGCTTATTAACGACTTTATGAAACTCAGTTACAACAAAGCTTTCACTCATTTGTTGTATTTCGCCCTCTATTCGAGTTTGTGGCTCGTACTCTACAAATACATTAGCGCGCTCGAGTAATTTAGCATCTAACTCTGTTTTACCTGGGCAATCGCCACCTATGGCATTAATGTGCACACCTTGTGGGATCATGTCGTTTGTTAAAATTGTAGCATTGGTTTTATCGGCAGTGCAGGTTGTAATAACGTGCGCACCTTGCACAGCTTCCTGTGCGCTATTACAAATAGTTACGTTTAACCCGTAAGCACTTAAATTAGTAAATGCTTTTTTAGACGCGTTTGCATCTATATCGTATAAACGAATATGTGTTATGCCCAATACAGCTTTAAATGCCAGTGCCTGAAACTCAGACTGTGCCCCATTACCAATTAATGTAAGTGTTGTTGAGTTTTTTGGTGCTAAATACTTAGCCACCAGCGCCGATGTAGCCGCTGTACGTAGCGCTGTTAGTAAACACATTTCGCTTATCATAACCGGATAGCCACTATCTACATCGGCTAAAATACCAAATGCAGCGACTGTTTGAAGTTCTCTAAGGGTGTTTTTTGGGTGACCATTTACATATTTACAGCTGAACATTTGGCCATCACTCACTGGCATTAGCTCTATTACACCCTCTGGTGAGTGTGCTGCATAGCGAGGTGACTTATCAAACTCAGTCCAACGGGCAAAGTCGGTTTCTAATTTATGTGTTAGATCTAGCAAAACGTTTTCGACCCCTAAGCTATTTATAAGCTTAACCATTGCCTGAACGCTAACAAATGGAACGCCTTGTTTTGGCTGTGCTATAAAATGACTCATGTGGAAACCTCTTGAATAAATGTATTAGTTAATTTAAAACAAGTTTAACGAGGCTACGTGCTATTTAATATGGCAATTAATTATACAAATTTTATTAATTTTTATCATTTTGCTATGCAGGTATATACAAATTGTGTATTTTAGTAGGCCATGCTCTAAAAGGTTTGATTTATGACTCCTTATATTTACGATTCCCTTGATAACGCTTTAATTGCTGAATTACGAAAAGACGGTCGCGCCTCTATCTCTGCTTTAGCAAGTTCTTTAAATGTGTCACGCGGGACAGTGCAAAATAGATTAGATCGATTAGTGAGTTCAGGCGCTATTTTGGGGTTTACTATAAGAGTGCATGAACACATAGAAAGCGAAGCCGTTCGTGCAATTATGATGGTGGAAGTGATTGGTAAATCAACTTCTCAAGTTATTAAAACTATGCGTGGTATACCCGAACTTACAAAATTGCACACTACCAATGGTGCTTGGGATTTGGTAGCAGAGATACAGGCCGCGAATTTAAGTGAGTTTGATGGAGTACTTAGGCAAGTAAGAGAAATAGACGGTATTTTAAATAGTGAAACGAGCATATTACTCTCATCAACTTAGGTTTATTTTTAGGTTTAAAATGACACCCATTTATATTATTTAAGTGTTCACAATAATTTTAGCTAATTTAAAAATTTAGAATGACACCCATTTATAGTTTTAAAGAATTGAAGCGCCAGAATCTAGGGGTTAATAAACATACAAATTTAAGTGGGTGTCATTTAAATGAAGAATAGTACTGCAATTTTAAGTTGCAGTACTATTTGCAATCTAGGTATAAGAATTTGGTTTAATTGTAACTATATTCGCTTTGCGTATAGTTATGCGTATTGCTGATCTCAAATTGGCTTTGCTGCGCTAAATAAGACCGACCTGCAGCTAAGCCTAATTTATGATCAAAACGTAAATCGTTATTTGAACTACCTAATAATTTGCTATGCAGTTTTTCGTCTGCAAAAATTTGTATTATTTCTACATCATTTGGTGGATTTGCAATAAACTCAAGCTCATCTAAATACGCTTTTTCGTGCTGTATTAAGTAGTCCAATGTTTTTGGACAATAGCCTGATGCTATAGCAAATGTTCTTAGCTTTTGTACCCATGCAGATTGCGCTTGAAAATTAGCGTCAACCGTTCTTATTACAACAATTTTACGAGCACCTCGGTTGTAAGCCTCACGCACGGGAAGTGGAGCGGCTAAACCGCCGTCTAGATAAAAATCGCTCTGTGCTTGTTCTTCAACAAGATGTGTTTCATTCGCTGCTTTTGCGTTTAACCAAGGTGTTAACTTTACACCTTGTTTGTATAAAAACGGGAGTGCGCTAGAAGCCTTTAACAAATCACGCCATTGACCACTATCACCTGTAGGCGATAAGTAATAAGCTTTTCTGTCTCGTGCGTTTGTTGCTGTTATAAGTAGTTCACGCTCACCTAAACTAGTTTTCGCTGTTTTGAAATCTATAGCTCTGTTTACTTCAGTGGTTTTGTCAAAGTACCAATCTAAATCAACTATATGCTTACCCACTAATCCGCGACCAAGCTGAAAAAAACGCTTATTACGCGAAAGTCCTCTAATCAGGCGTTTAGCGTAGCCTTTTTGGCGCGCTAAGTAGCTAGTTAAGTTTTGCGAACCCGCTGAAGTACCAATGAATAAATCAAAAGGGTCATAGCTTTGCTCTAACCAAGCATCAAGTACGCCAGCTGTGAATATCCCTCGCTGCCCGCCACCTTCAGCAATCAGAGCAACTTTTGGCTGCGCTGTTTTGTTAACTGAATTAGCTGTTGCGGTGTTTAGAGAGTTCACGGTGTACCTGCCTTTAATTTTATGATGTCTGGTTTAATAGCTACATTATAAAAAACAAAAGTGATATCTTAAAATTGATTGTTTAAATCAGTTCAATTGAAAAAACAGAACGGTATATAAAGCAAAATATTTACTAAAAATAGCAATCAAATTTACTTTGAATATTTAAATAACAAATACAGACATCACTTAAAGTTAATAAAATGAGTTAAAAAAGTTTAACTTTTGATGATGTCTATAATCTTAACAAGCCCAGAGTGTACGCTTGCTTAACTAACTATATTTTAGTGTTTTATTTCCATTAAAATTTCGAGTGCACGGTGGCGTTTTTCACTATCGAATACATCATTGGTAAATATAAACTCATCAACTTCTAGCTGTTTAGCTATCATCTCTAACTTGTGTTTAATACTTACATGTCCGCCTACTACGCTTAGACTTAAAAAGTTCTCTACATGAGCGCGTTCTTGTTCGCTCCACAACCCGTCCATGCTTTCAACAGGCGGTTTTAGCCACAGCTCATTACCGCGTATAAGTTCGAGTACACGTTGCTTAGAAGTAGTCGATAAATATTGCGCTTCATCGTCGGTATCTGCAGCCACTAAAGGCAGTGCAAGCATTACGTATGGCTTATCAAGTACGCTTGATGCTTTAAATTCGCGCTTATACAACGCTATTGCATCGTGCACAAAGCGCGGTGCAAAATGCCCTGCAAATACATACGGTAACCCTTTTTGCGCCGCTAGTTGCGCGCTAAATAAACTCGAGCCTAATAACCAAATCGGAACGTTTGTGTCCTCCCCCGGTATAGCACGTATAGGATGCGTACCATTGTAAGGACCTAACAATGTTTGCAGTTCAGTTACCTCACCTGGGAAATTTTCTGCGCGGCTCATATCGTTGTTTAATGCACGACTCGTTACAGGATCGCTACCTGGGGCACGCCCTAGCCCTAAATCTATTCGCCCTGGATATAAGCTCTCTAATGTACCAAATTGTTCAGCAACAACTAATGGGGAGTGGTTTGGCAGCATAATACCGCCCGATCCAACGCGTATCTTTTTGGTATTACCTGCAATGTGACCAACCAAAATTGAAGTGGCCGCACAAATTATACCTGGCATATTATGATGCTCAGCAAGCCAAAAACGGTTAAAGCCAAGCTCATCAGCACGTTGAGCGTATTTAGTACTTTTATGAAGAGTGTTAGTAACGCTGTCCCCTTTGATCATGGGGGCAAGTTCTAATAACGAAAAAGGAATGGAATTCAACAAAATAGCAGCTCCTAAAAATGCATGCTAACAATGTATTACATCATTAGCATAAAACACTTAAATGGGTCTGCTATTAGGTCAATTCAAGTTACGCAGTGGTATTAGAGCAAAATAGGTATATGTTATTTTGCTCTAAGGTATTCAAGCAAGCTGTGCATCACGTTGGCGCAGCTTTTTATAGCCTTCTGAATCCACGCCTTTTTTCCAATACCCTGAGGAAACAATATTACCGCGTGGTATATTAAATTGCTCTGTTAAGAATGTCTTTGCTTTACGCACAAGCCCAGCTTCCAATGCCATAAATACAATAGGAGGCTCTGCTGTAATGTGCAAATTTTGAAGCGCGCTAAGTAGTACTTCGTCAGCATTGTCGGTAACAAGCCAATTAACATCGCGGCTTGTTTCTAAATCAATAATGTCTTGCTCAGTGGGCGCATGTACAAATGCATCAATTTTTGAAGTTAAAGGTAATTGCTGCGCATACCCCTTTATTGCATTTACCGATGTTAAATCCCCTAGCAACACATAATGCGAATGCCCATAATTATCTAGCTTTTTAGGGCCTGGGCCTGCAATACCTACCTCATCACCTACTTTTGCAATTTTAGCCCAGTCAGTTGCCGGACCTTGGTGCATATTTATAACAAAATCAAGTGTTAACGCGCCTGTTTGTGCATCTACATGCCTTATTGTGTAAGATCGCATACACGCTGTTTTTAAGTTAAAATCTACTTCACCATTTTTTGGGATCAGTACTTTTACATAGTTACCAATGTGCTGTGAGGTTAAGTCGTTAAAATCATCAGAGCCTACAACAATGCGTTGTAGGTGTGGTGTGATTTGCTGCGTACTTAATATGTTAGCTTTGCGAATTTGTTTACCCATGCATTACCTCGTTTTACAAAACTTGGACTTTAATACCAACTTGCATAAATCTTTGATCAATTTAACGAATTAAATTTCACTATAACGTTGTTAAAATTTTTATTTAGAACAACTAGATAAAAAATTTTAGCCTAGTTCTAGCGTAATTTTCTTAACCTTAAATAGACCCCATATATAAGCAGATTGGTATAATAATTGGCTGCTATAAAAGCAGATATTGCACAACGCCCCATTGGTTGATAAAATCAACTATAACAAATTGATTGACTTTGTCAACTACATTGAGAGTTTTATGAATACACCTTTATCAAATACGCTGTTTGAATTGATGCAAAATTACCGCGTCACAATTCGTGAAGCAATTAACGCAGGCGAACTTGGTATTAATGCTATGCACGTACGCTGCATACATATTATTGCGAACGTAAATAACTGTACGGCTAACGATATTGTTACTAAAACGCAGCGCGACAAAGCGCAAATAGCACGTTTAATTAAAGATCTTATTGGCTTAAATTTAATAAATAAACAGGCAAGTGAGCACGATAAGCGCTGCTTTATTTTGTCGCTCACAGAGCAAGGCAAAGTTCTTTTTGATAAGTTATTAGCCTCAGAGCAGAAAATAAATAATCAAATGTGTAAAAACTTAAACCCTCAGCAAATCAAAGACTTTTTAGATATCGCACAGCAAATGATCAAAAATATGGATTGATCGGTTATACATTTCTTGGCATAACTTACACAAAACGCATATACTGTACACTTATACAGTATATGCGTTTTAGGTTGTGTTATGTTTGTAATTCCCATTTATATAGAAGCAGGCGTGTGTGGTTTTGAATCGCCCGCAGCGCAGTACACCGAGCTAGGTGTAACCCTTGATGAGCTTTTAATAAAGCACCCAAATGCTACCTTTATTGGCCTAGCATCGGGTAACTCTATGCAAGAAGTCGGAATTTTTGAAGGGGACTTATTAGTTATCGACCGTGCAGAGCCTGCAGAAAATGGTGACGTTATTGTTGCTAACTTAAATGGTCTTTTTGTATGCAAACTGCTTGATAAAACCAATGCGCGGCTGCTTTCAGCGTCTTCTTTACATAAGCCTGTACAACTCACCTCTGCAGACGAGTTTCAGCTCGAAGGCGTAGTAACGCTATCAATAAGAATGCACAGGCAAAGCCCAGAGTTACTAAAATGTATGCCTTAGTTGATGCTGTGTCATTTTATGCCAGTGCCGAAAAAGTATTCGACCCTGCTATTCGATCAAAACCCGTGGTTGTACTTACCAATAACGATGGCTGTGTATGCGCTATTTGCCCTATTGCTCGGCGCTTAAATATTCCTAAATTTGGCCCGTACTTTAAAGTTAAGCATTTACTTGAGCAAAACAACGTTGTTATTCGCTCTAGCAATTACGAGCTTTATGCTGATTTAAGCGACAAAATGATGAATATCATCGCTCGCTTTTGCGATACACAGCACATATACAGTATTGATGAATCGTTTTTGCACTTTGATGGCTACACATCATTAATTAAAGACTGGCATGAATACGGTCATACAATAAGGCGCACAGTATGGCGCGAAACAAAGCTACCTGTAGGTGTTGGTTTTGGCCCGACCCCTACTTTAGCAAAAGCCGCTAACCATGCCGCTAAAAAGCTCAGTGGTTTTAATGGTGTAGCAGTAATAAATAGCGAACAAACTCGCCAAGCTATTTTACAAAGAATGAGCTGCGAAGATGTGTGGGGGATAGGCCGGCGGCTAGCTAAAAAACTTAAAATAATGAATATACACACCGCCTGGGATCTTGCTCAGCAAAACCCTAGAGCAATGCGCCGTGCATTTAGTGTGGTTGTTGAACGCACAGTAAGCGAGCTTAACGGGATAACATGTTTAAACTGGGATGATGTACGACAAGATAAGCGGGAGATTTATTCAACCCGTAGTTTTGGAGAGCGCATATGTGAGCCAACAGCACTTAAAACAGCGCTAATTAACCATGTAACCACAGTGGCTAATAAACTAAGAGCGCAACACTCGCTCACTCACCAGCTTTATATTTTTGCAGCCAGTGGCGCGCACGAAAATAAATATTATAAAAAGTCTTTTGTGTATAAGTTCCCCTCACCCACTAACGACACCTGCGTGATGGCTAATGCTGTATCTGAGGTATTTAATAAGATTTACCAACCCGGTATACGGTTTTATAAGTGTGGTGTGGGCGCGGTAGAGCTAATATCAGAACAGTTTCAGCAAAATGACTTATTTAATAAAAGCCCTGATAATCCAAAACTTATGCAATGCTTAGACACAATTAACAATCGATACGGAAAAGGAATGCTAAGCCTTGCAAGTAGTAAATTAAATGACCGGTGGCACATGAACCGTGATTTTTTATCGCCGCAGTACACTACGCGTTGGCGCGATATCCCTAAAATATACTGCGAATGATTTGCTACTTACTAGATGCTTTATTTACTCTCGTCTGCTTTTTTAAATGTGCACTCTACATTGGGTTCGCTCAATGTGTATTTGAGTGTGTTATCAGCTAAAAATTTGATACTTTGACTGATTGTTTTTTCGTTTGCTGGGCTTTCACAACGGCTCATTCTTAAGCCGTTTTCAAGGCCATCACTTTTATATTTAAGCGTGCTGGTTATAAAGCAAAAGTTTGGTTTTTTAATGGTTCGGGTACCATTGTGGAGCGATCCAAATACAATTTGCTCACCAAGTTTAAAACCAGCACTTAAATCACTTTCATCTGTCAAACTCAAATTGCTGTTAACGCATAACCCTGAGTTGCTCGACACAACTTCGTAGGCTCCCAATTTTGACTTTAAAAGCGGTATAAATCGTGTTTTATTACTCGGCTCAGAAAAAGCATTTGCACTTGTAAAAGCGACAGTTAATAAAGCGAGTGTTAAATATTTCATTTCGTGGGTGTATCCTCGTGAGTCAGCGTGTTAAATAATAGCAAAATGCCTAATCACTTAGCTTTTATAACTTTTAACAACTATAACAGAGATTTACTATAAAAGGAGAGAAGTCGTATTCAGGAACCAAGACGCGAGCAGCTAAGGGAGCTTTGCTCGACTATTACTAATTCTTACATGTGTGTAAGCCAGTAAGATAACGCAAGAGCAATTACCGAGCTTATTAGGTTACAAACCTCGTGCCGCGAATAAATCCCTTAGATTGAACACATTTAAATCCACAAAGATTCATCCTAGATACTGCATTACAAACCATTTTGCTGTTAAGTACTTTAGTTAATACGTACTTAAACAACAAAACGATTTATATCAATGCGCTTACTTGTAGGGAAATTAAACTCATTAAATTGTTTAAATAGCGCACAAATTACTATTTATTTTATTGCCAGTACTTTGCAAATAATAAAGGGTAGCTTTGCTTTAAAAACTTAGGTTTGTCTTTAAAACGTTTGCCTTTGGGTTCATCGCTGCCTGATGGAATAAACGGTAATTCGTCTTCGCTGCGTTCTTCAAATAATAAACCAGCTATTAAATCATACTCATCAATATACGGGTAAGGCTGCTCATTTAAGTAATAAACAGGTGTACACTGCGCTAACGAATCAGCATTTTCTAAAGCATTTTCGAAAACTGTTTTACCGCGCGAAATTAACCAACATCTAAACTCGCTAAAACCGTAATCGTCGTTACATCCAGCCATCACAAAAGCGGCACCAAACAAATCCCAGGTAAAACATTTACGCATATGTATGCCAAAGTGTTTATCAAAATCAATAAGGTGCTGATCGCTTAAATCATTAAGTTTGTTTTTTAGGTTATCGCTCACACTTTGCGGATCGAGCCCTAAATCAGGCGTTGTTACTAAATCCCAAAAAGCCTGCTCTGTTAACGCTGCCATTATAAAATCTCTTTTACTCGGCCAACTTGACCATCTTCTAAACGTACTTTAATGCCGTGTGGGTGATTTGGTGATTTTGTTAAAAGGCGCTCAACCACACCCTCAGTTAATGTGCCGCTGCGTTGATCTTCTTTTAATACAATATTTACTGTGGTACCTGGTGAAATTTGCGAACGCGAAGGAACAGCCATAATTTAAACCCTAAAAATAATTTATCTAATTATAACGTCCATGTGATGTCATACCAACTAAACCGCTGTTAATTGGCTAAAAATGAGATGTGTGCTGGTTTTGCGTTCAACTTAATAGCTGCTAGCTGGCTAAGTATAATCTGCGTTAACTCATCAAGTTGCGGTTTTGCATCTTCACGGGCTACCTCATCAATAAAGTAACATTGTACTTTTAACGTGTTTACTTCGTTATTTAAATCAACTGTATGCGTTAGATAATCAAAATCAATTACCATTTCTTTTATTGCTTCGCATGCATTAGTAAGCGCTAAGCGAATTTGCTTATCGCGCTGTTTTTGAGTTTTAGTCATAAATATAAAGGTTACTTATTTAGTCTGGGCTTGTTGCTGTTTTTTAAACTCTTCGTAGTTAGAGTCTTGTTTATCTAGGCATTCGTAATATTCTTTGTCAGCTTTATAGTTACACTCATCAAGGCGCGCCGATTGTAATTCATGAAAACGTGCATCAGAGCTGCAACCAGCCAAAACACATGATCCAATAATAAGTAATGCGCTGCTTTTTAGTTTATTGATAAACATTAAATTTCCTTACACTTTCTATATCGAAAAAGCGTTAAATTATTACGATACTATTGTATATTAGCGCCATAAAATCTTAATATCCAAAGGATCTATTACTATGATGTCGCAGTTACAAAAGTTGTTTCAGCGTATAGACAAAAGCAAGATATTTCAATCATTTGTTATAGCTGTAATTATTGTTTCTGCCCTTACAGTAGGTGCACACACTTACTCACTACATCCTACCGTAGAGCTTGCTCTAAATTGGATGGACGTTGGCATTACTGCATTCTTTTTAATTGAACTAATAATCCGCTTTGTTGCAAGCAAAGGCATTAAAGACTTCTTTTCTAAGGGATGGAATATATTTGACACTATCATAGTATTGGGCAGTTTATACCCTGCTGCTGGCTCTACAATGTTAATAGCTAGGCTGTTGCGCATATTTAGAGTGTTACGATTGGTTTCGATGATCCCAGAGCTGCGCTTATTGGTTAACTCATTGCTTAAAGCCATTCCACAAATGGGTTATATAGCCCTATTAATGTTTGTTATTTTTTATATATACGCTGCAATGGGCAGCATGATGTTTGCTGAAATAAACCCCGTACTTTGGCAAGATGTTTCAATCTCCATGCTTACTCTGTTTAGGGTGGCAACATTTGAAGATTGGACCGACATAATGTATGAAACAATGGCGGTGTACGAACTAAGCTGGATTTATTACCTTACGTTTATATTTTTAACCGCATTTGTATTTTTAAATATGATGGTAGGTGCCATTTTAGAAGTAATGAGTGAAGAGCACCGCAAAGCGCGAGAAGAGCTCGCAGACGACAGCTCATTACCTGCAACGCAAGGGCAAGTAAACGAACTACAATCCCAAATTGCTGAGCTTAAAGAGCTATTGAGTAACCGCAAAAACTAATCTGAGAAAAGTACTAAAGCACCCACTTAAAGTTTAAAAAGTGGGTGCAGCTTAAGTATTTAACTAAAACGAACATTACCAAAGAGCTTTAATTCTCCTCGTTATCAGATTTTTCATCCGTATCTTCAAAAGAAATAACGTTATCTACTTTCATTTTAAACGCATCAAAAAATGCGTTTTCTAATACCGAAATCACAGCTTGAAAAGTCGAAACATCCGTATTATCTAATTGCCCCTCTATAGGGATACGTGCAGCAACAAGTTTAGACTCATCGTTTTCGAGTATAGAGCCCAGTAAATCAACACTGCCTTCAAATATGGCCGTAAATATTCCATCGTCATCTTTTTCTATATCTTCGCGCCACGAGAACACACTCAAGTTTTGAACGCCCGCTTTTACATAACCATTTAAGTTATTGTCTTTAGCCACCAATTCCATAGCGCCATCAATGCCACCCGCTTCAATATCAAAAGGCGTGTATACCTTAAATACAGTATCGAGGTTTTTAACAGAGAAACGCTGTACCTCTGCGTTAAAATCAAAATTGGCTTGTTTGCTAAAGGGATCTAATTTACCATCAAACTTTAATGCGGCCTCCCCCATTAATGCACCTTCTACGCTTAGAGTAGTCACTAGTGTTTTTGATAGGTTTTGCGCGTTGGTTATATTTTCAATTCGAGCGTTGATATTTGATATAAAAGTGGGTTTTTCACCACTATTCGTTGAGTTAACTAAAGTTAACTTGCCTTGCTCAATTGTTAAGGTATCAATAGAAAACAGTACTAAGTCATTCGCCAGCCCCACCCAAGTGGTTTCATCTTTTACTTGTTGATTTTGCTCAGAAGCATTGGGGTCTTTATCGTAAATAACTATCTCAGGACGCGTAAAAGCCATATTTGTGACTAAATTCCCTTTTAAAAGGGCTGACCACGCAAGTGAAAAATCGAGAGTTTGAATACTCAGCAAAGGCTTAGGAGCTGAAGTTGCATCAACAGCATAAATTTCAACGTCGTCAATTGCGTAGGCACCGCGATATAAAAACAAATCTACGTCACCAACATGCCCCGTAACACCTTGTGTGTGTTTTAGCTGATAATTTACGTAGTGCTGAACTACATAAGGCGCGGCTATTCGCGTTAGTATAAGTAACACAACCAGCGCTATTACACCTTTAAGGTATTTGTCGTGAAATATTTTGGATGAAAAATGCATTGTAATTTCCTTTACTAAAAACGGGGGCCTTTTGACCTTTCAGGGTTAAATTTTTCTATATAAAGGGCTGCGTATGTTTAATATTTATTTTTATAAAGCACTTATGAAGATAGCCACACAACATAAACTCTGCTTTACCTAAAACCTAAACGTACAGCTACAAATTTAACCTAGAAGAATAAATAAGCCCTAGCTGAATTCTTTAATTAAGCAAATAAATAAACGTGTAAAAATTACTAAGAATTGTAATTTAAATACCTGTTAGGAATAAAATTATAAACAAAGCAAAGCCATATAAGCTTAAAGCTCTAAACAACAGTTATTACAGCAAGGGATATACCACTATTCAAATACACAACTTAAGAAATGATTGCATACATATCTATTTACAATTTAGCTAACTAATAACCGGCGTTAGGTCGAATAAACCGCTTTCATCTACTAAAGTAAAATTAACGCAAACAAGAATAAAAATACATGAATCCTATTTTTTATATATTAGTTACCCTCTTTTTCACCAGTATTATTTGGTCTGTCATATTTTTAATGTCGTGGTATACGTTAGGTAAAAAGCAATATGCCATGCTTTGGACAATCGCATTTGCATTCTCTGCATGCCAATGGGCAACAATGTTGGCAGAACCATTATTTAACACAAACACATTATATTGGATGTTAGGAAGTAGCTTCTCTGTAGGTTCAGTACTGCTAGGTACGTGGGGGCATTGCATTAGGGTAAACTCGGGTATAAAAATTCGCTATTTAATTATCTCAGCAATAGTTACTCTTGCTGCTGTCTATTATTTTACAGCTATATATGTGCATGTTGGCTTATTTATGTCCTTGTATGTGTATTATGATGTGATTTTACTTGTACTCAATGCAGTTATTATTTTCAGGCATAAACAAAAATCACTTCCTGCCGAAATAGGCGCTAGTATTACTTATACGCTATGTGGATTACTTTTATTTGTTGCAGCAAGCATAGCGTTACTGCAAGGCAGCCAAGTAAATGAAGAATATATAGCGCTGTATACATTAATTAATTTTATTACTGTCCCTACTGCACATGTAGGCATGGCCGTATTCATAATATTTATGATGGCATCAGATTTAGCTGAAAAAATGAACCATCTTGCAATGAGCGACGAACTTACAGGCTGCTTAAATAGGCGTGGATTCTATAATAAAAGCCAAGAGCAACTAAAAGATAAACTTAATAATTATAACTACGTCAGCTTAATTTATTGGGATATAGATAAATTTAAAAAAATAAACGATGAATTTGGA
This sequence comes from Pseudoalteromonas sp. SG45-3, assembly GCF_014164075.1. Lineage (NCBI taxonomy): Bacteria > Pseudomonadati > Pseudomonadota > Gammaproteobacteria > Alteromonadales > Pseudoalteromonadaceae > Pseudoalteromonas > Pseudoalteromonas sp. SG45-3. Next base: position 17,731 of record NZ_JACJEN010000019.1, read on the forward strand.
CATGCAGGTGGTGATTTAGTTTTAGTTGAAGCTGCAAAAATAATGCAAAACTGCATAAACCCATGTGATTTATTTGGCCGCATTGGCGGCGAAGAATTTGCTTTATTAATAGCAAGAAACGACGAATCGTCAGCTAAAGATCTTCCCGAAAAACTAAGAAGTGCACTGGCCAGTTACCCAATTCATTTTAACGATAAAGTAATTAATGTAACGGCAAGTTTTGGCGTAATAAATATTAAATGTAATAAAACGACAATTGAGAGTGCAATAAATGAAGCAGATAAAGCACTCTACCATGCCAAGAATGAAGGGCGTAATCAGGTGGCTCATGTGAATACATTAAGTTAATAAAAGTTCATTATTACTAGGGGTATTGACCTTTAGCGACTGATTTTTCAGTAGCAGGATTATGTACAAAGCATGATGAAAACGCTAAGCAAAACGCACGGCACTGTTGGATCATCCCTACATAAACAAACTTTGTGAAAAAGTCAGCGCTCTAACTAATAAGTTTAAGCGCGTCGGCAAATCTAACTGGTTTACTGAATATGAAACCTTGATACTTATCAATTTGTAAGCTTTGTAATAACGTTAACTGAGCTGGGCTTTCTACGCCCTCCGCTATTACTTGGCAACCTATCATATGCGACATGTTAGTTACCGCAGATACAATACTTTTATCTTTTGAGCATTCACAAATGTTATCAATATAAGATTTATCTATTTTAATGTAATCAACTGACAGCTCTTTTAAAACCGATATAGAAGAAAACCCGGTACCAAAGTCATCAATAGAAATACGCACTCCAGTATTTTTTATGGCCGTAATCACTTTTGACAAATACGGTAAATTTTTAATCATGACTGTTTCTGTTATTTCTAAATGCACATTGTATGGTTTAACTGCGTATCTATTTAAAAGCGCAACTAAAAAATCTAAAAAGTTATGGTTTTCTAGTTGCAACACCGACACATTAATCGACAATCCAATATTACTATTTACGGCATTTAGCCTACTTAAGCTCGCAATAGCTTGCTCTAGTACAAATTCGCCGAGTATATTAATTTTTCCATATCGCTCTGCAATATCTATAAATTCTGAAGGGGGAATAAATTCATCATTAAACTGCCAACGAAGTAGTACTTCAAACGTAGTTATTTCATTTGTGCTTATATCAACAATAGGTTGATAGCACAGATGAAAGTCACCTTTTTCTACGCACTCTTTAATTGAGCTGCGAAGTACTTCTTCTCTTTTAAGCGATTCATGCATTCGCTCGTCAAATACCGATATTTCATTACGGCTTTTCTTACCTTCATACATAGCTACATCAGCGTATTTAATCGCCTCTGCAAGATTAAAATTTTCGCGCGTAAAATAAAGCCCAACCTTAAAAGAGGGATTTACTTGATAGCTGTCCATGCTTACTGTTTTCGTTAAGGTTTTAACTAATCTAAAAACACAGTCAAAAAGTTCGTCTTCGGTGTTAGTGCGAGAATAAAAAATAAACTCATCACCTCCCCATCGACAAGCAATAAAGTCGCCTTGGGTTTGTGTTTCAACTAATCGTTTACCTGTTTGAGCCAGTACAAAATCACCAAAATCGTGACCGTATTTATCGTTGATGATTTTAAAGTCATCCATATCTAAAAATAAAACAGCTTTAATATCATCATTTTGATTGGCTAAATCAAGTTCAACATTAGAAACAAAGCTCCCCCTGTTAAACAATTTAGTTAGGTTGTCTTTTTGCTCTAAAGAAATTATTTGTTCGGTACGAAGTTGCACTTCGTTTTCTAAGTTTTCAATAAATTGATCTAACTTAAGTTCGTTATTAATTGATGACTTTACATCTTTTGCACTACGTGAAGCCGTTATAAAACACAAAATAAACCATAAAACGAGCCCTAAAACACCTAGTACATTCTCATCTTCAATAGGCTGTAAAAGTAATAAAATACTAAAAGGAACCAATAAGCAGGTTATATACGACAAGGAGGAACGAATATCTGAAGCTAAAACATTAACGCCTCCACCAGCAAGGGAGCTAAAAACAACCAATGATACAAATTTTTCCTGCATTTGCATGTTTTCATAAAACAAAATAGGAAAAGCAGCCCATGTTAAAGCCGTTAATAATAAACCTATAAAATACAGATGATATTTAAAAGCATGGGTGTTGTTAACAAATACATGGCTTGCTATTCGAAGTAATGAAATAAATGATAACGTAAAAAGCCAATAAAGTTTTTCTTGCGAGGCGCTGTGGTTAATACTGCTAAAAATAAGAAAACAAGAAACAACCGTGTTTATAGCAATTGCAGAACTAAAATAGGAGCTAACAAATGCTAATCGCTTATTGGCAAAGTTATTTGTGTGAGAGGTCATTAATGTTACTTGAATAGGCTGTTGCACAATGTAAACAGTTTACTTAAGTTCAATAATAAACAAAAGTGAACATTCATAAAAAAGTATTGTTTTAGCCTCTTAAGCGGTTTTATAAGCCATTAAACTAAAAAGGGCTGGCAAATTGCCAACCCCTTTTGTTAATACTGATTATATATTATACCAATTCGCTTAATTAAGTGATCTATTTTGAGGGAAGAAAATCGTGTCGATAACAAGGCAAAAATTTCGTTATTTAGTTGTTCTATATCAGAAATATTTAACGTAGTTAACGTCAGATTTAACCCCTCAAATTGATTAAGTATTATTGCGAATTGGTATTACTCACCATCAACAATTATGCGTAGCATACGACGAAGTGGCTCTGCCGCGCCCCATAAAAGCTGATCGCCAACTGTAAATGCGCTAATGTATTTTGGTCCCATAGCTAATTTACGAATACGCCCAACAGGAATGCTTAAAGTGCCCGTTACTTTAACCGGTGTTAAGTCTGTGGCACTAATTTCACGCTCGTTTGGAATTACCTTAACCCACTCATTATGAGACGCTAAAATTTCTTCAATTTTTTCTACGCTAATATCTTCACGTAATTTAATGGTCATCGCTTGTGAATGACAACGCATAGCGCCAATACGAACACATAAACCATCAATTGGCACTGGTTGCTTAGAAGAGCCTAAAATTTTGTTGGCTTCTACTTGCGCTTTCCACTCTTCTTTAGACTGACCGCTTGGCATAGGTACGTCAATCCACGGGATTAAACTGCCCGCTAATGGCACACCAAATTGGTCTTGTGGTAAGTCATTTGACGCCATTGTTTCACTGACTATTTTATCAATTTCTAAAATAGCAGAGCTTGGGTTATCTAATTGCTCGGCAACACTTGCATGAATAGCGCCCATTTGTGCAATAAGCTCTTTCATATTTCGTGCACCAGCACCAGAGGCTGCTTGGTAAGTCATTGGGCTTACCCATTCAATTAGGTCTTGCTCAAATAAACCGCCTAATGCAAGTAGCATTAGCGATACTGTACAGTTACCGCCAACAAACGTTTTAACGCCTTGCTCTAAGCCTTGTTCAATAACATCTTTGTTTACGGGATCTAGCACTATTATGCTGTCCTCACTCATACGCAGTGCTGAAGCTGCATCAATCCAGTAACCATCCCAACCCGACTCGCGTAATTTTGGATATACCGCATTGGTGTAGTCACCGCCTTGGCAAGTAACAATAATATCCATTTTAGCAAGTTCGCTAATGTCACTTGCATCTAGCAATGGTTTTGCGTCGCCTGCTATATCAGGGCCTAGTTGACCCGCTTGTGAGGTGGTGAAAAAGGTGGTGTCGATATGGGCAAAATCACTTTGCTGCTGCATACGTTCTAATAACACAGAGCCAACCATGCCACGCCAACCGACTAATCCTACTTTTTTCATTGTTTGTTCCACTGTTTGATTCATAAAAGATGCCTTAATACATTAAAAATTAAATTCATTGCGTGAGATTTAATTTTCATTAACGTCAAAATAACACCACCAGCGCGCTAAAACTAGTGAATAAAGTAGAACTTAAATATTTTTCATAGTCATAAAAAAGCCCTGTATTAAATACAGGGCTAATAGGTAATTAGGTTTTATTATATCCCCCTTCCTTGGGTAGAAAATTAAAACTCGTAGCTAAAGCTTAAACTAAACTCAGTGCCTTCTTCTTGACGCCAAAGTGTTAAGTTTTCTTGTTCAATTTCTTTTTCTTGGCCAAGTATATTTTTAACTTTAAAATTAACTTTAGTATTAAAGTTAGGGAAGTAAGAATAAACTAAATCAAGAGAATGAAATGACTTTTCTTCTGCGTCTTCGTTACCACGCGTACCTGGTACGATTATGCGCGGCCCAAACACGTTATAAACAACTGAGGTAGAATGAAAACCATCAGCAGAGTCATAACCCATTTGTAAGTTTGCTACCCATTCAGAATGACCAACTAAACGACGTTTATTATTAGTAACAATGTTAGAAACAGAGTCAGCTTCCAACGCCTCTTTTAGTTGTTGTTCAAATAATGAATCAACCCCATCAGCATCGTTTATGCCAAGCTCAACACTTGAATCCGATAGAGTAACGTTACCTGATAAAAATATGGCAGATAAATCATTATGAATAAAACTAAAGTCAGTTAAAAAGTCTACCTCAATACCTGTTAGTTCACCCGACTGCGCATTTGCTGTTAGTAATTGCGGAGCAGCTCCACCAACACCCGCTAACTCAACCATTTCAATTGGGTTTTCAATATCTTTATAAAACAAAGCAACTGATAGATTGTTTCCTGAAGGCATGTACCACTCAAACCTAAAGTCAGCATTTTTTAGCTTAGAGCTTTGAAGTGTAGGCGAGCCTCGCACTAAAAACTCTGTTAGTGGGTCAACATAATAAGTTGAGCTTACATCACGCATATCTGGGCGAATCGTCGTTTCACTTAAGTTTAAGCGAAACTGCATTTCTTCATCCATAATATAAGTAATTGCTAAAGAAGGAAAAAAGTTATCTTCTTTTATTGCAACTTCGCTCACTTCTTCAATTGTTCCATCAAAGAAATTAGTATGAGCCTGAAAAGGCACTGATATTTGAGAAAAGTCTTCCCAACGAATACCACCGGTTATACGCCATGTGTTTTCGTAGAAAAAGTCGGCCATAAAATAATAAGCGTCTAACTTATGTGCAGCGCTGTACTTATCACCATCTGCGGTACCATCATCAAAAATACCAGAGCCTGTAATACTTGTATAAAACTCACTATTAGCTAAATTTTCGTCAGAAAAAATTTGGTCTATGTTTGAGCCAAATGTATATTCATCTGTTATACCACGGTGCGTAATACCAAATTGAATATTACTTGCATCACGTTTTTTTTCAGAAAAATCGCCACCCACCTTAAGCTCTAACTCATAGCCATCACCATAAAACGGGATGCCCATATTCCAACCATACGTATCTACGTCATCATGCAAAGTTTGATAATCACGCGTTACGTTAGTAGCAGCAACATCTTGTAACTGCTCTGATTCAAATACACCATCATTTAAGTTAGTTTGAAAAACAACATCTAACGCACCTGGAGCATCCCTGTTGGCGCGGCTTGTACCTGCATACCAATCAAAAAATAAATTTTCTAATTCAGGAAAATTATGCGTCCCTTTGAGCTGCGTAGAGAACATTTCACGCTCTTCATACATAACGTCAACACGGCGTAACTCAGTAACACCTTCTTCAGACTCGTTAGCATCGAAAAAGTCACGATTACGCACTCTGTCACTCATATCATGAAGCGCTATATTCGTTAGTTCAAATTTATGGTTATTATTAAATTCATAACCTAAATTTAATGTGCCACTCCAACGAACGGTTTGTTCAGTAGATATGCCATCATAAGTTTGTGCAAAACATTTATCTTCGCAGCCCAAACTACCTAAATTTGTACCGCTTTGCTCTTTAACTACTTCCCATTCATTGTCATAGGAAACAGCGGCTAGAACACCAAAAGTACCTACTTCAGACTCAAACCTATCACCTAGTGCTACTGAAAAATTCATGCCTGGATCAACGTCTTTCTCAGTAGGTCCAACTTGCCAATCTAGAGATTGTAAGAGCGCTTGACGCTGCTCAAGCGAAGTACTGCTGTCACCTTCAAGTCCTGCATCACTTTTAAGCGCTGTAGAAATTAATGAAGGTAAAGCACGTGTACCATCATCGCGCCCCATCCAATCATCATCACCACCACTGTAAAAATAACCGGTGTCACTGTTAGAGGTGTTATATGAAGTACCTAACTGTATTTTAAACAAAAAATCAGAAGGAATAGATTTGGTGCGTATATTTACATTACCACCACCAAAGTGCGCTGGCATATCAGGAGAAAACGATTTCTGCACACTTAAGCTTTCAATAATATCCGATGGAAATAAATCCAGTGGAACAACTGATCGAGTGGGATCTGGGCTTGGAACATACATGCTATTAAGTTGGGTACTTGAATAACGTTCACCCAAACCACGAACATAAATATATTTACCATCGACTAAAGTTAAACCAGTCACACGACGAAGCGCTGAAGCTGCATCGCCATCACCTGTGCGTGATATTTGATCAGCACCCATAATATCAGCAACAAATGCCTGATTTTGACGCTCTTGTAGTACTGCGCCTGCACTACCTTTTAGTCGCTGGCCAACAGCAACTACTTCTTCTATTTCTTGCTCTTCGGCTTCGGCTGCTATAGCTGTGTTTACTGATAGCCCCATAATTGCAGCCATAACTGCGCAATTTAGTTTACATAGAACAAGAGAAGAGGGTTTAAAAGATTTCATTTTTATACTCCGAAACAAAACAAGACATTAGCCGAGCTTTCGCTCGGCTATAATGTGGTTTGGATTAAAGACCTACCTTAACCCAACCTGCTGTCCAGTCTGTTTGTGCATCCATTGCACCAATGTAATCTACTGAATCAAAGTAACTATCTAGGCTTGAAGAATCAAAACCATTACCTAACAGTAATGACTCAGCCGAAGGCATATATCCGTTATCTGCTAAACCAAGGTCTGTGGCTGCTTGCACAGAGTTACCTGTTTGGCCTAAGAACCAAGACTCAACATTACCAGTACCAATTGCTTGCGTACCAAAGTTATTTGCCGTTTCACATGCAACAACTGAGTGAGTAACAGTTAATGTACCATCCTCTGCGCGAGGAGCTGAATCTGAACCTACACGTAAACAATTTGAATAATCTGCCCCACCTGTCACAACCACGTTTTTAAGCATACCCGCAGTGCCTGCACGTAGACGTATACCGTTAACCCCTACATTACCAATAATAGTAACATTAGAAATTGTAGGCATTGTGAGTGGTGTTGCACTTGAATCAAACTCAGAGTTATCCGCCTCAATTGCATTATCACCTGTTGATTCGGCTTGCTTGATAAGTACGTATTGCGCTTTACCCGTCCAACCAAATGACCAATCTAGTGAGTCATCACCAATATTAGTTAAAACAAGGTGACTGATGTTTGCAGTACCACCGAAAAATTCAACACCATCGTCCAGGTTTTCATGAACGTGAATGTAATCAAGCTCTGTTTGACTACCAACACCAGCAAGCGTAATGCCGTTTAACTCATCTCCGTTACCTAGCGTTTTACCTGCTTGTTTAACTGCCACGTATTTTAAAGTACCTGAGTTATCTTCTGGGTCATTACCACCAAATTGACCAGCATCACCTTCAGCAGACACACCACAGTTTGCAAGCTCATCAGCGGTAGCTTCGCCTTCTTGATCGCCACACGAGTTAGCCGGTGCATTACCTAAAAGCACTAAACCGCCCCATTGACCAATAGTCGTTTCGCCACCAGTAACATCTTCAATAGACGTCATAGTAATTGGCTGAGTTGCACTGCCCACGGCCTCTATTTTAGAACCACGGCGAACAACTAAAAAGTCATCACCCGACTCGCCAATAAGCGTAGTACCAAATTGAACATATAAAGTCGTTTCATCAGCGCGGTCATTACCTACGGCTGTACGGCCTTTTAGAATCCAATGTGCATCGTTAGTTAATGTTACGTCTGAAGTGAATACAACATCAGAAGTTAACTGATAAACTGGCTTGTCTGTGATTTCAGGAAAGCTTGCTGATACATCAGTAGCAAAACCCTGCTCTAAGGCATTTTGAATATCATCAGGAAAACTTGGTGTTATAGCGACTGTCCAACCATCCATCCAGTTATTATCGCCATCAAACGCACCAATATAATCTGTTTTAGTAAAGAACGAATCAAGGTCTGACGAATCAACACCCGAACCTAATAATGGTGAGCTAGATTTAGGTGTAAAGCCATCGGTTGCTAAACTAAGGGCAGCAGCTGTAAGCGTTTGGTTACCTGTTTGGCCTTCAAACCAAGATTGAACGTTACCACCACCAATAGCTTCACTACCAAAGTTATTATCTTCACTACATGCCACTACTGAGTTTTCAATAGAAAGCTCTCCAGATTCTGCATTTGCTACAGAGTCAGAACCCACACGTAAACAGTTTGAGTAACCTTCAGGTCCTGTAATTACTACATTACGTAGAACGCCCGCTGTACCTGCACGTAAACGAACACCGTTAGTACCATCAGCACCCACAATTGTTACGTTAGAAATTAGTGGCTTTGTTAAAGGTGTAGCATTTGAATCAAATTCTGAGTTATCCGCTTCAATAGCGTTATCACCACCAACAGCACTTTGTTGAATATAAATATTTTGCGCACGACCTGTCCAACCAAACGACCAATCAAATGCATCATCACCAATGTCAGTAAGTACTATGTTACGAACATTTACAGTACCACCAAAAAACTCAACGCCATCATCAAGATTTTGATGAACTTGGATATATTCTACTTTTGTTGCAGAGCCTACACCCGCGAACGAAATACCATTAAGCTCATCGCCGTTACCAAGAGTTTTACCTGCGTGCTTAACAACAATATAACGAAGAACACCTGAGTTATCATCGCTAATATCGCCACCAAATTGCCCTGCATCACCTTCTGCAGATACACCACAGTTAGCAAGTTCTTCAGCCGTCGTTTCGCCAGTTTGATCGCCACACGAGTTAGCAGGAGCATTACCTAAAAGTACTAAACCGCCCCATTGACCAATTGTTGTTTCAGCGCCTGTTACATCTTCAATAGATGTCATTGTAATAGGTGCAGTTGCATTACCATTTGCGTTAATTTGCGAACCACGACGAACAACTAAAAAGTCATCACCTGATTCACCAATTAATGTCGTGCCTGCTTGAACATAAAGTGTTGTAGCGTCTGCGCGGTCATTACCTACTGCTGTACGGCCATTTAAAATCCAATGTGCGTCATTTGTAAGTGTTACATCCGCTGTAAACGTTGTATCTTCAGCTAAGCGATATACTGGCTTATCTGTAATTTCCGGAAATTCGCTAGAAACATCTGATGCTAAGCCTTGTGCAAGTGCATTATCAATATCAGTAGGGAAGCCACCATTAATACCAACAGTCCAACCTTCCATCCAATTAGTTGAGCCATCAAATGCACCAACTTGCGTATTTGCAATAAGCGGCGAGCCAGCAAGAGGTGTATAACCGTTGTCATCTAGCATTAAATCAGCTGGGGTAAGTGTTTGGTTAGCGTCTTGGCCTTCAAACCAAGATTGTACATCGCCACCGTTAATAACTTCGCTGCCAAAGTTATTCGCTGCAGTTTGACAAGCAACTATAGAGTTTGTAATCGTAAGTGTGCCATCCTCTGCACGAGGTACTGAATCCGAGCCTACACGTAAGCAGTTTTCATAAGTAGCTGGGCCCGTTACAAATACATTTTTAAGAACCCCAGCAGTACCCGCACGTAAACGAATGCCGTTATTGCCCTCAGCACCCACAATTGTAACGTTTGAAATAGTAGGTAGTGTTAATGGTGTTGCACTTGAATCAAATTCAGAGTTATCAGCTTCGATAGCGTTATCGCCTACGTTAGCCGCTTGCTGAATATAAACGTTTGTGGCTGAGCCCGTCCAACCAAAAGACCAATCTAGCGAATCGTCACCAATATTTGTAAGTACAACATTGCTTACATTAACTGTGCCACCAAAGAACTCTATACCATCATCAAGATTTTCATGTACTTGAATATAATCAACCGTAGTTGCAGAGCCAACACCGGCAAACGTAATACCATTTAACTCATCACCATTACCTAACGTTTTACCGGCTTGCTTAACAAGTACATACTTTAAAGTACCTGAATTATCATCACTGATATCGCCACCAAACTGACCTGCATCACCTTCAGCCGACACACCACAATTAGCAAGTTCATCAGCTGTTGCTTCACCTTCTTGGTCGCCGCAAGAATTTGCTGGCGCGTTACCTAATAATACTAAACCGCCCCACTGACCAATCGTTGTTTCTTGAGCTGTAACATCTTGAATTGAGGTCATTGTAATGGGCTGACTTACAGTCCCTACCGATTCAATTTGTGAACCGCGACGAACAACTAGGAAGTCATCTCCTGTTTCGCCAATAATCGTTGTACCTTGCTGAATATAAAGCTTGGCGTTATCTGCGCGATCATTACCAACCGCAGTACGGCCATTTAAGATCCAGTGTGCGTCGTTTGTTAACGATACATCAGTAGTGAACACGGTATCTGCAGCTAAGCGATATACGGGCTTATCTGTAATAGATGTAAACTCACTAGAAACATCAGTTGCTAAACCTTGAGTTAGTGCATTATCAATATCAGTAGGAAAGCCAGTGGTAGCATTTTGTGAATCATCACGTGATGAGGTTTCACCACTTGTATCGTCACCGCCTTCAATAACGTTAGTTACTGTATCACCTTCATTAATAGTTGTGTCGCCTTCAGATACTACTAAGTCTCCACCACAACCAGCTAAAGATACTGCAGTTGCAATCAAACTTACTTTGAATAAGTCAGATAATTTCATTGTTCACTCCGTTAAAGTATTTAATTATTTTTTAGGTGCTCAAATAAACTCAAGTCACCATAAAACACTTAAATAATGCTTTAAGGTCACTTGAGTTTAGCTGCGGTTACAATACGGGAGACTTATGACAAAGTAGTTACAGTTTAATAACCATAAGATGACAAAAGTAACTTATTTAAAATCAAATAATTGGATGCTTTTAGAGACGATAAAAACCGCCCTGAGGCGGTTTTAGTGTTGCGATTATGAACTGGTTTTACACGCGTTACTTGTTAATTAGTAAAGCGCTTTAAAATTTACAGTAAAGCTGTTCTAAGTGTTTCTGCATGCACTTTTTCGCGCTTTACATATTTGATCCACTGCTGTGCTAAACGCTGAGATTTTTTATGTTTTTCTGCCTGCTCAAACGCTAAAATTGATGCATCAAAATTTTGCATGTTGTACTGCGCCATACCCAGTGCAACAAATGCATTTGATTCAAAATCAAGGCCACCTTTATCAAGTGCTTTACGCGCTGCATCTGCGGCTTCTTCATATTGCTCTGTATTTACAAATACTTCGGCTAAACGTTGATCGTATTTACCGTGCTCAGATAAATCAGCAGCTTTTGCAAAGTAGGTAATAGATTTTTCATCTTCTTTAGCTTGGATCATCGCCTCGGCAACAAAAGCGTAGTTTTTTGCTGTTTTTTCAGCAATATCTTTATCAATGGCATCGCTCATCACTTTTGCAGCTTTAAACGCTAAACCATTGTATAAATACACTTGCGCTAATTGGCGTAAATCAGATTTAGAGGTTAAAAATCCTTGCTGATAAGCGGCTTCAATTACCGCCAACTGTTGTTTTTCCCTACCTGTTTCACCATACATACCCGATAACTGCACCCAATACTCAGGCTTATTATAAAGCTTTACCATGCGCTCAAGCACTTCAACAACTTTGTCAGTTTGATTAAGCGAGTAATACATTGCACGCTGTAGTACTAACCAGTTTTCCTTAGGGATTTTGCCTTCGCTGTCGCTTAAAGCAATCACTTGAGATATGTACTCAAGCCCTTTTTTATAATCTTTTAACTGATAGTATGTTTGAGCCCTTAACAAGTAGTAGCCTTCTGTTTTAGGCTGAGTGTTAATACTGTCCCAATCATCTAAAAAAGAGATAACTTTAGTGTAATCACTATTAGCCATAGCCAGTTGAGCCAAGCTAAATGTAGTGCTTAAACGAAGTGACTCAGGAATGGCTTCCTCAGCTACCACTTTTTCAAACGAGGCAATCGCTTTTGGTAAGTCGTTTTCGTTGTAATAAATAAACCCGTAAAAGTTATGCATCATTGCCACTTCGTACGAGTTCATGCTTGCAGCTCGCTCTTGAATGCTATCAAGCGCTTCAAGTCCACCTTTAACATCACCATCGTCTGCAAGTTTTTGGGCACGAGCAAGCTGGCTATAAACCTTTTCACGTAGTGCTGGTACACGTTTCGTTTTTTGTTCTTGCTCTGCATATGCCGTAGCTACATGTAGCCCTGGAATTAGGCTTAGAGCACTTGGTGTAACAATACTTGTACTGATCGCAGCGGTACAAAATAGAGTTAACTTTAAAAGTTTAGCTGTAGGTAGTAATTTCATAATCGCCTCGCATTTCTGTCCGTTTACTCGTGGTTAATTACTAATTAACCGCTAATTTGGAAAGATATTTTGTTCTGAACACCCGCAACTTCAACGGCTTCACCGTTTACTACGCGCGGTTTATATTTAAATTTAAGGGCTGCATCCATCGCAGCTCTATCAAAAAGTGACTCAGGCTCTGCTTTTACTACTTGTGGGTCGCGTACAGTGCCTTGTTTAGTTACTGTAAATTCAACAATCACGTAGCCTTCTATGCCACGTGATAACGCACGGCGCGGATAAACTGGTGCCACCTTTACAATCGGTAAGTATTCACCATCACTTGTTTCAAGTGCTAACCCGCCGGCTAAATTTACATCCGCATCTACATTGGCACCAAAGTCAAAGTTGTTAGCATTTGCTGTAGCATCACTATTTTGCATTTGCGGTGATTCCATTGGTGGTGGCGGCTCTTTTGGTGTTGGTGGCTTTTGTGGCTTACGCTCTTTTTTTTGTACGGTTTCTTCTTTTTTCAAGCGAACAAAATCAAGTACGTTACCCTTAACCGGATCCGTCATAGCGCCTTCACCGCCAGTGATCAGTGCCTGCATGCCTAAAAACAACATAAAGGTCACTACACCGGCTATCACTAATGCAACTAAATATCGCAACATAACTAGCCCTTAAGACGCATCTTGTGCGGCAATTGATACATCAAATGCGCCCGCCGCGCGCGAGGCATCCATCACCTTTATTAACATTTCGGTAGTGGCTTTTTTATCCGCTTGAATCACAACGCTACCTTGTGGATTTTCTGCTTTTAAACGCTCGATATTGGCTTGTACTGCGCGTACATCAATTTGACGTTTATTAATCCAAATCTCGCCTGTATCAGAAATAGCCACTAAAATATTAGCACGCTCTTTTTTAACAGCTGTTGCGGCTTCTGGGCGGTTTACATCAATACCGGCTTCTTTAACAAAAGAGGCAGTTACAATAAAGAAAATAAGCATGATAAATACAACGTCTAACATTGGGGTCATGTTTATTTCTTCAGCTTCGTCTTCTTGAAATAGGTTTCCTAACGGGGCTCTCATTTTTATTCTCCTAGGATGAGCGGCTTTATACAAGCCGCTTATCAAAATTTTGCTTAATGGTCTAAAACCATGCTGTCTTGTAGTAGTTCTACTTCGCGCTTAGCTTTTCGTTGTAAATACGTTGAGGCAAATACCCCAGATAACGCACCTACCATGCCTGCCATTGTCGGGATAGTTGCTTTTGATACCCCTGATGCCATTGAGCGCGCACTACCTGTGCCGGTAATTGCCATTACATCAAACACTTCTATCATGCCTGTCACCGTGCCTAACAAACCAAGTAGCGGGCACAAAGCAACCATCACGTTAATCAAAGAAAGATTGGTGTTTAAGCGCATACCAGCTCGCGATATCATCGCTTCGCGTATTTGCTCTGCATTCCAGCTATCACGTTCTGCACGGTTAATCCAATTGGCTTTAAGAGCGTGTTTATAGCTTCTAAAACCATTAAAAAAGTAAATAAATCGCTCGAGTATCAATAACCACATCGCGAAGATTAACACCCCGATGACCAAGAGAACTTGGCCACCAGTGTCGAGAAAATCACGGATAGCATTGATTGAATCAATCAATAGCACCATGGTTTATGCTCCTTTCTCGCTTCGCTCTGCAATAATACCGGCGCTCTGCTCTTGAATAGTTAACAAGATATTTTTAGCGCGCGTATTAAGTAAGGTGTATAAAAATACCGTTGGTATGGCGACCACTAAGCCCAATACCGTTGTTACTAGCGCTTGAGAAATACCACCCGCCATAAGCTTAGGATCCCCAGTACCAAATAAGGTGATTGCTTGGAATGTATTGATCATGCCGGTTACCGTACCTAATAAACCTAGTAGCGGCGCAACAACAGAGATGATTTTGATAAGTGTTAAATTACGCGTCACTTTTGGCATTTCACGTAAAATAGCTTCACTTAGTTTAAGCTCCAGTGTGTCGTGTGAAACACTTGGAAATTGATCTTTTACTTTCATTACGCGTCCAAGCGGATTGTCATCACGTGCAACTGTATCTTTAAGCTGGCGACGAATTTTACCGCCCATAATCAATAGTGAGAAAAAACGCTCAAGTGATATAAGAAGTGCAATAACACCTACGCCTAAAATCACATAACCCACTGTGCCACCTTGATGAACACGTTCTTGTGTATCAGGTGCTTGTACTAATAAACCAAGAATAGAGCCGCCTGTTGGGTCAAGTGCAAATTGCACCACGCCACTTTTAGTGCTTTGTAGCTCTTCTGCTGTTGCAGTAAAGCGCGATACAGGTTGACGTGTTAATTCACTCAAAGAATTAGTCGAGGAATTAAACTCTAAATACTTACCGTTTGATATAAGGTTAAATGCCCCCACTCGCACAACTTCTTGCTGTGCTTTAGTACCGCCTTCAACAATAACACTTGCGTTAAAACGACTTACTTTACCTTGCTCGGTCATTTCGCGTTGTAATTCAAACCATACTTTTTCAATATCTTCTATTGACGCAAGTTTTGAAGTTGAACCCATCTTTTGAGCAAGGTCATCCATAAACGTACTGCGCCCAGCAATCTGAGCAGATACTATTGATGTCGCAAATTTATTACTAGAATCCCCTGCAACTTGTTGAAGAACGCCAAACAACTCTTTAAGCGAACCCATGCGTTTAGAAAGCGTGTCTGTTAAGTTAGCAAGTTTTACTTCGTTTTCTTCAAATTGCGTTTCTAGACGCTCAGATTCCACCAGCATTTGATTGCGCTTTGCTTGGGTATTTTTAAGTGTTTGTACTTGCTCGTTTTGGCGAGCAGCAAACTCTTGTTCACGTTGTTTATTTTGCTCGCTTTGAGCTGATTTACCATTTTCGAGCGTTTTAAGTAATGAATCTAAGTTCATTGGCTCTGCCGCTATACTTGCACCAGTAATGCTTAGGCTTGCAGCAAAAAGAGCTATTTTTGTCATTTGAGTAAACAATTTCATTTTCAACCTCTTATTCTGCTGCATGTACTGGCAGAGTTAACATATCTGGGGCAAGTTGTTTACGCGCAATGCGTAAACCTTTATTAATTTGGCTTATTGTAGAGTCTGGTAATGCTTCAAATGATTTTGTCTCTGCATTCCAGCTACCTGCTTTTTTGCCATCGCGTGTTAGGTAAATAAGCTCTAAACGGCCAATGCGTAAAAAATCAACTTCACGCTCTTTGTCATCCACATTTAAAAGTGCGGTATAAGCTTCAATAGTGCGCCCGTAGTCAACTTCTACTTGATACGCTTCAAGTACACGGCGGAATTTTTCACTTGAGTTAATATCAGCACGATTCATCATTTCTTTTAAAGACGTAACGCGCTTAGTGCGCTCATCAGCTAAAAATGGAACATCTAAAGATACAAACTGCTCAAGACCTTCAATCATTCTAAGCATTAGCGGCGTAATTTGACGTTCAATAATAGAAACCTGATCCATTGACAGGTTTAAAGATTCCATCTCTTCTATTTGATTATTTAATTGTTTAGTTAGCTGGGCGTTGTATACAGCTAAACCATCAATCTCTTTATTGAGGGTTTTAAATTGCTGTAAACGTCCTTGCATTGAATCTGCAATCTTGTCTATTTTTGTTTGTGATTGCGCAGCTGATTTATTAATTTCACTGCTTTTATCAATAACCTTATCTAAATCGTTTGCGTGTACTGCTGCACTTGCGGCCACAATACCAGCTAAGATTAATGGTTTAACGCCTTTCATCGCATACACCTTTACTCGTTAGTTAGCGGATTTGCTAGTTTGTTTTTTTAGGTCATAAACTTTGTTATATAAATAATTTATGACTTAATAATTCAATGAGCAGGAGTTTATAGATGAAACATGACAAGGATGTTGCGCAAAAAAGTCGCTTTTATGACAATGGTAACAATTAAGACTTACGAGGAAGTTTTAACGCGAATAAGGGTACTTGCTGGCCAAATACCCCTTATTAAGAAGATGCAAGAAGGTGGTTAATCCAAAATTGAATTAATTTGATTAAGAGAATAGTGCCAATCGGTATAATTAATTTCTATAGGGTGAGCTTTATTATCTTTAATAAGCACCAGTGAGGGAAAACCTTGAATTGGTAAAGTGCGAACAAACGATAACTCAGCTTTAAATTCATCATTAAGCTCGCTTGATGTTAGCTGCTCCGAAAACTCATCTTTATTTAAGCCAATTTTTTCAGCCAAACTAATTAATGTACTTTCATCAGACGGGTTTTGTGCGTTTAGGTAATAAGCGTGTTGAATAGCAGCCACCATTTGAGCTTCTTTACCCGCTTTACGCGCTATAAGTGCAGCTCTGCATGCGGGATACGTTGAACGCCTTGGCTGGCAGTTGCGCCAAAAGTTATAATTAAATTGCGTACCTAACTGCGCTGAAATTTTATGCCAAGTCCCCTCAAGCATCTCTTTCATATTTTGTGGCATTGGGTCTTGGCTATCGGGAGCAAGACCACCTACTTTATATTCTATCGCCACTTTACCAGCAAGCTCTGATTTTAGCTTAAGCCAGGTTGGTGAGTAACCCCAACACCAACTACACATTGGGTCATGAACATATATTAACTTACTTTGAGACATATTAATCCTTCAACTAGTTTGAGACGACACTATTACGACCAGCAGCCTTTGCACTATAAAGAGCTTCATCAGCTTGCTTTAATGAATCATCATAATCAGTTACTTTATTTACTTGGGAAATACCAATGCTACAGGTGATTGAAATACGCTGCTTGTCATCAGTAAATATAACATGCCCTGCCACGGCTTCTCGAAATTTGTTCGCAATTACAGAGGCTGCAGAGGCTGTGAGCTGCGGTAAAATAACAACAAATTCCTCACCGCCATAACGGGCCTTTAACGCAGTTGCCAAAAATTGAGACTCAAGAAGTTTGGTAAATTCTATCAATACCGTATCACCAAAATCGTGGCCATGCGTATCGTTTAAAGATTTAAAATTATCTAAATCAATTAACAAAATTGAAAAAGGTAAGTACTGCTCTGGGCGTGTTTGAGCAAGCTTTAAAAAATGAGAGGTAATAAAACGCCTATTTGCTATGCCAGTAAGGGGGTCAGTATAAGCATCTTGTTTTTGCTCTAGCGTAATATCGGCAATAGCCATGTGGCTTTTATGCCTAAAATACTCACCAATAAATGAGAATAAAAACACCATAGAAAAGGACGCTATAAAACGTGTTTTTTCTACGTTGCCATAGCTAACTTGACCAAAGTCAGGGCCGTATAAAATAACAATACAAGAAAACAGTAAGGTACAGCCTAACCAAGCACCTAATCTAACCCCTAAAGATGCAAACGTTACGACAGGATAAAACATTAGCCAATATAGCGCGGTATTATCTTTACCGCCGGTATAAACAAGTGCAATAAACATCATGCACACAATGCTCATACTTATTAATGCCACAACTTGCAGATTACCCGTTTTTATAAAATAGATAGAACAGCTTATATTTGTAATGTTAACGATAATTAATGAAGCGGTCAGTAGTGGCGAATAAAGCTTATAATTAAAAAACACTAATACTGCGATCAACACAATTGAAATCCCAATCATGGTAAATAAGGAAAACGCTTTGCGTTGCATGTCTGAGCTATAAACACTGTCGATATTTATCAGACTGAGCCAATTTGGTTTATTCACATTTTTTTTAGTCATTAATTTTATACTTTAAACTTTTGAACCATATTTTCTAAAGCACTAAACTGTTGTTTTAGTTTGGTACATTCGTCAAGCGTGTCATTTAAGTTGGCCTTGCCTTGTATACAAAGCGAATTAATTGTTTGAATATCTGTATCTAATAACTTAACAACTTGGTTTTGCTCATCTGTTGCAGTGGCCACAGAGTGATTTGCATCGTTAATTTGTTGAATCGCTTGTATAACATGGCTCATTAAATTGCCAACAGCATCGGCTTGTTGCACGCTTTGTTCACTGCCTTCAAGGCTTGTTTTCATAAGCTCTACCGCAAGGTTTGAGCCTTTTTGCAACTGACTAACCGTGTCTTCAATCTCTTGCGTTGACTGTTGAGTGCGGTGCGCTAATTGGCGAACTTCATCTGCTACAACGGCAAAACCGCGTCCCGCCTCTCCTGCTCTAGCGGCCTCAATTGCGGCATTAAGTGCCAATAAATTAGTCTGCTCGCTTACACCTTTAATAACTTCAAGCACTTGGCCAATACTGGCTGTATGCGTATTTAAACTGTTTATAGTTTGCTGAGCTTTTTCCATATTACCCGAGAGCTGGTGGATAGTTGCAACACTGTGGCTTAATGCTTCTTGGTTTTGTGTTGAATGTTCATCTGCATTTTTAGCAAGCTGCGATGCACTCTCTGCATTACTTGAGATATCCATTGATGTGGCAGAAAACTGGTTAATAGCCGCTGCAACAATATCGGTTCGTTTACTTTGATCATCATACATAGACAGCGAAGAATGTGTTTGTGATACCAAGCTCTCAATAGCTGTATCTAATTGCTTTGTAGACTCTTTTACTTGCTCTATTGAATGCTGAATTTTTTCGATGAAAATATTAAATGAATAGCTTAAATCGCCAAATTCATCGTCGTTTTCAACGGTTAAACGCCTTGTTAAATCGCCCTCACCTTGTGCTATATCTTTAATAGCATCGTTTAAACGATTCATTGGCTGCATTAAATAGCGTAATAAAAGCTGCATCATAATTATAATAGTGATAATTCCTATCACCATAAAAACAGCTGCGGTTTGGCCAAAATTAGAGACACTGGCATACGCTTTATCTTTGTCTATAACAACACCTAGGTACCAATCTACGTTTTCAATACCACTAATTTTTGTAAACGAAATAAGCTTAGACTCTCCGTTTATCTCGTACTGGGTAAACTCACTTTGTAAAGGTGTATTGGTTCCAAAGATGTCTGATGTATTTTTTAAGTTTAACTGAGCATTTGGATGGCTTAACACTTGGCCTTTATTATCGAGTAAAAAACCATAACCGAGTCCTAAAAAGTCAATATCGTTGATAATTTTTGTCACGGTCTGCATATCAATATCGGCACCTGCAACGCCGCTAAACTGGCCATTTTGGAGTATGGGTACTACCGCTGAAATTGTAAGCTCGTTAGTAGTCACATCAATATAAGGAGTTGTAAAAGCGGTATTTGATTTGTTTTCGACTAATTTATACCAAGGGCGAGAAGTCGCATCAAAATCTGCAGGTAAAACGACTGATTGATCGTTTAATATAAACGTGCCGCTGGATTTACCTATATACGTATTTTTAAAGCTTCCAGCAAGCTCTGCTGTATTTAATTGTGAAAGGGTGAGTGCTTTAGAATCATTCGCTTTATGGGTTTTAGCAATTGATATAACAATCGCCAACTTTGCATTTAACCAACTCGCTATATTTTGTGAAACAGATTCGGAATTTTGTTGCAATACCAAACTTAACTGCTGCTCGGTTTGCTTGCGCATCGCAATGTAGTTATTAAAAGTAAATAACCCTAGCACCAAAACCAAAATTAAGGAGGCTGCAATAGTCACTTTGGAAGTAAATTTCAACGAGTTAAGCATATACATCCTTTTTATTATTTATCATTATTAGCCTTACTGTTTTAGCAAAAATTTAGCTAAATGTCTTAGTAAAAGAGACTTACAGTTAGGTTATTGATGAAAAATAAGAATAAAGGATTGTAAAAAAAGGCTTTTGTGGATAACTGGCTAATATTAAATTAATTAATGACTAGATTTATAGCTTGTGGAACGTTCCCATTAAATGTAACTTTATAAGTGACTGAATACGTATTCAGTCACTCTTGTATAGTCTGTTATTTCCACTTATTTGCTAAGCGAACAACATTTAAACCGTACCATGCAATAAATACATAACATAACATTGGAACAAAAAAGCTTTGCTGTATATTTACTGTATCAGCTATAAACCCTTGCAGTAATGGTACAAGTGCACCACCAACAATTGCTAAACATAACCAGCCAGAACCTTTGCTCGTCAATGATCCTAGTCGCTCGATTGCAACTGAAAATATAGTCGGGAACATAATTGAGTTAAATAAACCAATTGCCAATACTGAGTATAAAGCGACGTCACCTTGAGTAAAAATAGTGATCAATAATAGCGCAATAATACTAAATGCATTAAACGCTATAGCTTTAGAAGGTGCAATCTTTTGTAATAATACAGAGCCAATAAAACGTCCTACCATTGCCCCGCCCCAGTAATAACTAATAAGTGCGGCCGCAGTATGCTCTTCAAGCCCTGCTATGTGTGCCTCACCAAAGTAGTT
Source organism: Pseudoalteromonas sp. SG45-3 (assembly GCF_014164075.1). Classification (NCBI taxonomy): domain Bacteria; kingdom Pseudomonadati; phylum Pseudomonadota; class Gammaproteobacteria; order Alteromonadales; family Pseudoalteromonadaceae; genus Pseudoalteromonas; species Pseudoalteromonas sp. SG45-3. The sequence goes on from NZ_JACJEN010000019.1 coordinate 38,655, forward strand.
AACTAAAAAGCTGCCAATGGCAACTTCCCCACCTACGTAGCAAAATATAGCAAGTACACCCATAGTTAAGTGCGGTGCTTGCATTAACGAACGAGATTCAATTGCTGTATTATTTTCCTCTTTGTGGGCTTCAATTTCTGGAAGCTTTATAAAGGCAAATACAATAGCGATAAGTAATAAAGCGCCAGCAAGCATTAAATAAGGCACTTTTACAGATTCAGCAGTTGCTGCCGATGCGGCTAAACTACCTGCAGTACCGAAAAATAATAAACCACCAACATAAGGCCCAACAGTAGTACCAAGCGCATTAAGTGCTTGTGCTAAATTTAGACGAGAAGAAGCTGTTTTTTCACTGCCAAGAGCTGCAACATAAGGGTTAGCAGAAACCTGAAGTACAGTTACACCAGCAGCAAGTACAAATAAAGCGCCTAAAAATAGCCAATATTCATGTACTACAACAGCAGGGTAAAACAACATACACCCCATTGAAGCCACAATTAAACCAGTTAAAATTCCTTTTTTGTAACCAAATTGCTTAACTAAAAGCCCCGCAGGAATAGAAACAATAAAGTAAGCCCCAAAAAAGCAAAACTGTACTAGCATCGCTTCAAAAAAGCTCAAATCAAATACGCCTTTTAAGCGTGGTATTAGTACATCGTTTAAAACAGTAATAAAACCCCATAAAAAAAATAGGGTCGTCATTGCAGTCAGTGGAAACAGATAATTTTTATTTGGCTGTTCGTTGACCGCGAATGATTGGTTTGTATTTATTTCACTCACGTCGTTTTCACTCCATTAACAAGTTGAAAACGATTTTACATGTTTAAATATAAATTAGTCAGCGCACTTATGGAACGTTCCAGTGGTGTTATTCACATTGCGTGTTGGTCGCTCTAATAATTCGGTCTATTTCGCCACTGTTATTAAACTGATAAAGCCCTTCGTTTATATCCTCTAATACTAAAAGCCAATTATGTGCACGCTTACTAATGGCAAAATATAACGAGTTATATTGCAAAGGAATGCTTTCTTGCTCAATGGAAGAAAGCAAAGTCTGTTTTTCAGGTTTAGTTAAAGAGGAGTAAGCCACAGATGATTTCAAAGCTTGAGGATCGCCTATAACCAAATCAACACGTTTAGCAGTCAGTAGCTTAACAAGCTGTAAGTCATCAACAGAGGCGATAACTTCAAACTCACCATTGTCCATCATGGCATCAAACTCTGGCGTATTTTGATACCCTCGAACAACACCAATCTTAAGCCCTTTGAGCGAGTTCAAGTTTCCTGTGAAATGGTCTGTATCGCCTTTCCTTTTTAAAAAAGCAATTTCGCCACCTTTAAACGAATTAGATAAGCCGAGTAATTCTCGACGTGTTTTACCATCAACATAATCGGAGGGGGCTGTATCTTCTATAAAGTATTCAGGCATTAGTATGTCAGCCCTGCCTAGTTCTACATTTCGTACCGCTCTTGCCCAAGGCAAAAATTCAATATATACGCTGTAGCCCTTACTATTTAACAAGGCAATTGAAAATTGATAAACCCAGCCTTTATTACATACATTATTACCAATATAAGGAGGCCAATCGAGTGTGGCTAGATGAAGTGTTTGTTTGGAGTTTTTAGCTTCATAGAGCACCCCTGATTTATGGGAATGCCCAGTTAAAGTGTGTTGAGTACCATTTTGAAAATACTCAACCGATGTTTCAGCAAAACTATTACTAGTTGTTAGCAATAATATAAAATAAAACCAGCGCATTTTAGTATCTATTTGTGATTAATAGTGTTTTTAAGTTTAGCTACTACTAACACTTTTGCACAAATAAACCTTAACTAATCAGCTTTTTTGCCACCTCATTTTATTGTTTGTATCACGAGAGCTAATAATAGTATCGTCACTACTCTCAACGCCGCCTAATTTAGCTAAGCGGTCATACAAAACTACATTACAGGTTGCCGCTAAATTCATACAGCCAATAGTTGGAATATATACCACTTCATCACACCACTTTAAGACGTCTTTTGATACAGAACCATCTTCGGGGCCAAATACATAAAATGCATTTTCAGGATGTTTAAACTCAGGTAAAGGTGTTGCACCTTCAATAAGCTCAATAACCACAACCGTTGCGCCTTGTGGCTTTATTGCTTCTAAATTATCTGTTTCGGTTAAAGGAATACGCTCCACTACATTTTTTGTATCTGTATGGAACTTTTTGGCGTTTAAGTAGCGATTGCCTGTAAAAAAAACTTGTTTAGCGTCATAACAGCCAGCTGCTCGCAATACACCGCCAACATTAGTCGGGCTTTTAGGATTGATTAAACCAATTACGGCTTGTTGTTTACTCATTAATCTACGTCCTTTGTTGGCCATTCTGCAATGTACAAATCAAAGTCGTCGAGCTTTACATCGCAATCTTTTACTGTTTTGTCTTTTACAGAAATACCTAGCTCATGCATCTTTGTTTTATCACCATTATTTAATAACGGATGCCAAGAAGCCAAACCACGACCTTCATGTAAACGACGGTAACTGCAGCTTTGTGGCATAAAAAAGATGTCTTTAAGGTTTTCTTTTGTGAGTTTTACACAAGAAGGAACAAGCGTTTGGCGGTTTTCATATTCGCTACAACCACAGGTGTTGTTATCAAGATACTGACATACAATATTAGTAAATATTAATTGCTCACCTTCGCGTAACTGATCGGTGGCGGTAAATTCGTCTTCATCTTCGCTATCAATAAACGTATTTAAACAACATTTTCCGCATCCATCACAAATGGCTTCCCATTCGTTTTGACTCATGTCGCTTAAGCTTTTTTTAAGCCAAAATTGTGTATTTGCTAATTGTTGATCAAACATAGTTTACTCGTGCCCCCTAAAGAGCGCGCATTCTACCGTATTGCTGTAAATGGCGCAAAGCCAATACCCTTTCAAAGTACTGGCTTTGCGCTACAAATTAGCTTTGAGATTTAACCCAACGCTTAATTTTTTCCTCAAGGATTGGCATTGGTAATGCGCCATCAATTAATATTTGCGTGTGAAACGCTTTAATATCAAATTTATCACCGAGTTCTTTTTTAGAAAAATCACGTAATTCTTGAATTTTAAATTGCCCTAACTTGTAAGAAAGCGCTTGTCCTGGCCATGCAATATATCGCTCTACTTCAGCAATTACATCACTTTTAGCCATAGATGAATTTGCAAGCATGTAATCTATACCTTGTTGACGCGTCCACCCTTTTGCATGAAAACCAGTATCAAGCACTAAACGCATTGCGCGTAATTGCTCATCCGATAAACGTCCATACCACATATAAGGGTCGGTAAATAAGCCTAGCTCTTTGCCTAAGCTTTCTGCGTAAAGCGCCCAACCTTCTGCGAACACGGTATAGCCACCAAATTTACGAAAATCAGGTAAGCCCTCTATTTCTTGCTGAAGTGCTATTTGAAAGTGATGACCTGGGGCTGCTTCGTGAATCGATAAAGTTTCGAGTAAAAATTTAGGCTGCGCTTTTAAGTTATAAGCATTGATATAAAAAATACCAGGGCGAGAGCCATCAGGCGCCGGAGATGCATAGGATGCACCTGCTGCCGACTGCGCTCTGTAGGCTTCAACTGCTTTTACAACGTAAGGTGCTTTGGGGGCTATGTTAAAAAGTAGAGGCAAACGCGCATCTATTTTTTTCTTAACGTTTTCATATGCCTCAATTAACTCCTCAGGCGTGTCGTAGTAAAATTCATCTGAATCACGTAAATGATCAAAAAATTCAGATAGCTCACCTTTAAAGCCTACGGTTTCTTTTACTTTTTTCATTTCGCTTAAAATGCGCGACACTTCACTTAATCCAATGTCGTGAATTTCATCTGCAGATAAACTAAGCGTTGTGTTTTTCTTAATTTGGTATTCATACCATGCTTTACCGTTTGGTAAGTCAATATAACCAACGCTTTCTCGACTATTAGGAATATACTGATTAGCTAAAAAGTCACTCATGCTTTTATAAGCCGGTACTAAGTGCTGCATAATCAATTGACGATACTGCGCTGTAATTTTTTGCTTTTGCTGTGCACTAAACGATTCTGGTAATTTTTTAATTGATCCCCAAAACAGTGAGTCTTCAGCATTTTTAACTACATGAGCCGCAAATTGTGGCTGCAGTTTTTCAGCAAGTGGTTTTGGTAACGTAATACCTAGTTTAATGCCTTGCGCCATTGAGCGCTCTACACTGGCAAGCCACTTTACAAAACCTTCGCTGCGCGAGATAAAAGCCGTGTAATCTTCAACGGTATTAAACGGCTGAGCACTTTGACCTGAACCAAAACCTGCAAAGGTGTTATGCGCACCTGCCATTTGATTTATTGGTAGTAAGTAATCAGGAAACTGCATGCCTTCTAATTTAAGTGCAAGGTCACGCTCTAATATTTCAAAACTTAAAAGCGATTGCCCTGTTAACTGTGCTTTATCTATAAAGTTTAATCGCTGTTGATATTTTTTATAAAAAGCGGCTTTTTTTGCTCTATTTTCTTTTGAAATCACAGGCGTGAATTGATCGTTAAACTCATTACGACCATTGTACGTTGCGCTGATGGGGCTATATGTGAGCGATTCATCGTAATACTGTGCAACAAGTACATCGAGTTGTTGCTCTGCTGAAAGCTCTGAAACAATACCTGCTGATGCGTTAACTGTGTTTAACTGTGTACTGGTATTAGTCTGTGTACTAAGCTCAGTATTCATACAGCCACTTAAAGCAAACATAACGCCACTGGCAACTAATGCTAATTTAATTGATTTCATGATAATCCTTTTTAATATCGTTTTTTAATTATGCGCATTAAACCGTGCTTAATAAAGAAATTACGATAGATTGCATTCATCGTATTAAATTTGCACTTTTATCTGAACTTGTTACATTTCTATTAATTCAAATATGATTTAAAAGAAAAATAAAATGAAAAAACAACTACTCAGCACCTCTATTGCCTTACTTTGCTTAACCACTTTTAATAGCCATGCAGTTACATACCTATCGGCTAAAGCCATGATTGATGTTAAAGATGGCAAGCTCATTAAATCGCCCTTAATTACTATAGATGATGGCGTGATCACTAATGTTGAACAAAATAAAAAACCAACGCTAACTAAAGATGATAAACATATTCAACTCCCTGATTTGACCCTTATGCCAGGTTTAATGGATATGCATGTGCATTTAACAAGCGACCCTACGGTGCCGCGCACTGAACGTTTAGGCCAGTCAGTTCCTAGAATGGCGATTAAAGCGGCTCATTTTGCTAAAAAAACCTTAGAAGCTGGATTTACAACAGTACGTAATGTTGGCGCAGAAGGTTACAGCGTCATAGCCGTGCGTGACGGCATAAATGCGGGTGACATAGTTGGCCCTCGTATTTGGGCTGCAGGCCCATCACTCGGCATTACTGGCGGGCACTGTGATAACAACCGCCTACCTCCTGAGCTTAAATATACTTCAAGTGGCGTCGCAGACGGTCCATGGGCTGCGCGTATAAAAGTACGCGAAAATATTAAATTCGGGGCAAATGCTATTAAGTTTTGCGCCACAGGTGGAGTATTTTCAAAAGGGACTAAAGTAGGTGCACAGCAGTATTCTTTTGAAGAAATGAAAGCCATTGTTGATGAAGCCCACATGCGAGATTTACCAGTAGCTGCTCACGCACACGGTACAAGCGGTATAAAAACAGCCATTAAAGCAGGTGTTGATAGCGTAGAGCATGCCAGCTTTTTAGATGACGAAGCGATAGCGCTTGCCAAAGAGCATGGAACTTGGCTTTCTATGGATATTTATAACACCGAATACACACTCACTTATGGCGAGCAAAACGGCGTAGACGAAGAAAACCTAAATAAAGAGCGCCAAGTTTCTAAAAGGCAACGTGATAGCTTTAGCCGTGCTGTAAAAGCGGGTGTTAAAATGGTCTTTGGTACCGATGCAGCAATTTACCCGCACGGAGATAATGCAAAACAGTTTAGCCGCATGGTTGAATTTGGCATGACAGAACTACAAGCCATTCAAGCATCAACTATTAATAGCGCTAAGTTATTAAAAATGGATACTCAGTTAGGACAAATTAAAACCGGATTTGCAGCTGATATAATTGCGGTTAAAGCAAATCCTCTTAAAAGTATTAAAACCTTAGAGGCAGTACCTTTTGTAATGAAAGCAGGGGTTGTTTATAAAAACCAATTGTAAATACACGCTATTAAGGCTGAGTTTACTCAGCCTTAATAAAACTCTCACCAATATTGAATATGCCATAAAAGGGTCACCGCCCCCCCTATTAGACTCGCTTTTGTCTATTAATTATCCGAACAGTTTTATTTAATCAAATAAAATGAACTTTCTATTCACTTTAAAAACAATAACCATTATCATTCGCGCAAATTCAATAACGCGAATAGTTATCACTCTATGAAAACGTTTAAGTACTCTCTTATTACTCTTGCTTGTTTAAATGCAAATGTGGCATTTGCCCAAAATACACAAGTTGATGCTGATATTGAACGCATCAGCGTATACGAAAAGCAAAACCGCGTGGTGATGAGCTCTGGTCTTGCTACTAAATCAGACATGTCTTTAATGGAAACTCCTGCACCGGTAGTAATTATTGACCGAGAACTGATTGAATCTCAAGGTGTAGATAGCTTACAAGATTTAGTTAGAAACGTAAGTGGCTTAACACAAGCAGGTAATAATTACGGTATTGGTGATAACTTAGTAATTCGTGGTTTAGATGCAAACTACACCTACGATGGTATGTATGGTGGTGCAGGCCTGGGTAATACATTTAACCCAACTCGTTCACTTACAAATGTTGAATCTGTTGAGGTTTTAAAAGGCCCTGCAACAGGTTTATATGGCATTGGTAGTGCAGGTGGCGTAATTAACCTAATTGAAAAAAAACCCGAGTTTGAAGAAAAACACAAAGTATCGGCTGAGCTTGGCCAGTGGGATAGCTATTCATTATCGTTTGATAGCACTAACGCTATAACAGATGATTTAGCTTATCGTGTTATGGCTAAAACAGCGTCAAGTGACGGATTTCGCGATTTAAAAGAAGATCGCGACGAAATTTATACCTCACTTAAATACGTGCTTAATGACAGACAAAACATCATGCTTTCTGCAGCCTATATAAAAGATGAAATAGCGGTTGATTCTATTGGTCATCCTATTCGTATTTACAGTGCAGAAACTGCAAACGGCTTAAGCGCGGGTGAAGTAACTGGTGCCGATTTAGTAAACGATCCGACAGGAAGCGGCGTACAGTTAAGTGATGCACAGCGCGACCAACTTGCTAATTCATTATCTGCATCTGATGGCTTAACACCTTATAGCTTTGGCACAAATGGTATTATTTCACCAATGGCTGATGCTAACGAAGGTGAAGAGCTGCGTTTTAAATTAACGCATAACTATTACATTACTGACGATTTGTTTTTAAACCAGCAGCTACAGTACCGTAACTACACATCAAGTTTTGCGCGCCAAACTGGTGCATATAACTACGTCTATTCAACACGCGATGGAATAATTAATAACGACCCTCGTGCTCCATTAGTTGAAGACGGTGTACTTTACCCGTATGCAGCACGCCGACAAGAATACCGCCAAGTAGAAGCAGATGAAAAATCATGGCAGTACTTCTTAGATTTACGTTATGACTTTATGTTAGGCGACGTAGATAACGAATTACTAGTTAACGCCAACTACGAAGATAGAGATATTCGTTTTAAACAATTCTCAATATGGGATCAGGATTACGTACTCACAAACAATGATGGTGATGTAAAGTACCAAGGTTCTTTGCCGTATATTTACGATATAAGAGAACCAAATTGGCCAACCGGTAACTTTGAAGATTACGATCCGCTTAAAACAAGTGACTACAATAAAAAAGTACAAGCATGGGGCTTAGGCATTCAACATGTTGGTTACATAACTGAAGAACTTACAACGCGTATTGGTGTGGCATATAACCGAATTGAGCAAACTTATGAGCACTTTGGTGTTGATGAGCGCTACAGTTCTAGCCGTGCAGAGCCAACACCTGAAGCGAGTACATCAGATTCTGGCTTAACGTATAACCTTGGTGCAACGTATCAGCCATCTGAAGATTTATCTGTATTTGTAAATCATTCAAAAGGGCGTACAGCGTATAGTGTATTAGGCTCTGTGGCAGGTAACGAAGCTGACCGTGAAGATTCAGAGTCTATAAGTAACGACCTAGGCTTTAGATTTAAAGCATTTGATGACCAACTACTCGCATCTGTTGTTATATTTGAAAGCTCTCGTACTAATTTAGAATACGCAAACCCGCTTTATGACGCATTAACATCAGGCTCAGATGTACCTGAAAGCTATTATGATGGTAAAGAGCAAACAAAAGGTGTTGAGCTTGATTTAAATGCTTACTTGAACGATAAATGGAAAGTAAACGTAAACGGTATTTATCAAGATGCACGTGACAAAAGTAATCCTAACAGCAGCAGTTACGACACACGCCAAAAAGGTGTGCCTTACGTAACAGCAAGTACGTGGGTAACCTACTACGCAGATATGTTTAATTTACCTGAAGCTGTAAATATAAGTGGTGGTATTACGTTTGTAGATAACAGAAGTACTAATTCAAGTTCATTCTCGATTCCTGATGGTTATGTACCAAGTTATACGACTTACGATACAGCTGTATCGTATACAACTGATAAATGGCATATGCAGTTAAACTTAAATAACTTGTTCAACAAAAAGTATTACTCAAAAGCGATGTTTTTAGGTGGTATGCCAGGGGAAGAGCGTAATGCAAAACTAAGTTTTAGTTACACACTTTAATTGGTTAACCTGAACTCTGGATAAATAAATCTATCTCAAGCAGCTATTTTCAGCGCTCAGGTTAGTTAAATACTTAAAAAGCACGGTTTTCTAATTTAGAAGCCGTGCTTTTTTGTGTTTTATAAACGCTTAATCTAAATTAAATAGTAACCACTATGCGACCGTTAATTTCACCTTTGAGCATATCATCAAAAATTTCGTTAATGTCCTCTAAGCGTTTTTCTTCAGTAATCGCTTTTACTTTACCTTGCGCTGCAAATTCCAAGCATTCTTGCAAATCTTTACGCGTACCAACAATAGAGCCCACTACTGAAATGCCATTAAGCACAGTATCAAAAATAGGAAGTGGCATATCCTCTGGAGGTAATCCCACTAATACGCATTTACCGCCACGGCGTACACTTTTATAGGCTTGTTCAAACCCCGCTTTAGACACTGCAGTACACACAACACCATGCGCGCCACCGACTTGTTCAAAAATAGCTTCGCTTGGAACCACCTCTTTAAAATCGAGGGTGATATCTGCGCCTAGCTCTTTAGCAAGCGCGAGTTTTTCTTTACCTGTATCAACAGCTATTACATTAAAACCCATTGCTTTAGCGTACTGTACTGCTAAATGACCAAGCCCGCCCACACCAACAATAGCAACCCACTGCCCTGGTTTAGCACCGGATACTTTTAATGCTTTATAGGTTGTAACACCTGCACAAAATAATGGAGCAGCCTCAGAAAAACCGAGTTCTTCTGGTATTTTTACAACGTAGTCGCCATGCGCTAAACAATATTCTGCATAACTACCGTCAATAGAATAGCCAGTATTGTGCTGCGATAAACACAGTGTTTCTTTACCATCTAGACAAAACTCACAGTGCCCACATGCACTATAGAGCCAAGGAATACCGACTCTATCGCCAACTTCTAAGTGCTTAATGTTGCTTCCGACTTTTTCGATAACACCGACACCTTCGTGCCCTGGTACTAATGGCATTTTTGGTTTTACTGGCCAATCCCCATGACAGGCATGTAAATCGGTATGGCAAACGCCACAGGCCGCTATTTTTACTAAAACATCATTTATTCCCACCTCAGGAATTGGTAAGTCTGTTATTTCTAATTTACCTTTGTATTGAGTATTAATTGCAGCTTTCATAGTCATTCCATCGTATGTGAAGAAAATTAAAGATAAGGATTTATTTATGTATTGTTGTGTACAACATATCCTAATATAGATGTATAAATATTAATCTAAATCATATTTTAGTCATTTAAATTAACTTATAAGCCTGCTAAGAACTTGCTATCCATAATGAGCATGCTAGCATTTACTTTCTGAAATTACTGAAAGTTACTAAGCTATGAGTTTATCCGAAAAAAATTTTGCCTTTGTAATGCATTGTGGTGAGATGGGCAGCCGATGGGGATTCAATCGTACGATCGGACAAATGTGTGGTTTGCTGATTATTACTAAAAACCCAATGACAGCTAATGAGATTGCAGATGCGCTTAGTATTTCTCGCGGTAATGTAAGTATGGGCATTAAAGAGCTGCAATCGTGGCAGTTAATTAAAGTACAGCATATTCCTGGCGATCGTAAAGAGTACTACGCCCCTGCTGGCGATATTTGGGATATGGCAAATCGCGTATTTGAAGAACGTAAAAAACGTGAAATTGAGCCCACCTTAACACTACTACGCGATAACTTATTAGACGAAGCCAGTAACGATGATGAGCTTTATGCACAAAAACAAATGGGTGAGATTCACAACCTACTTGAAACCGTCACTAAATGGTCATCAGAACTACAGCGTTTAACGCCAGAGCAACTTAATAAGCTAATGAAGCTAGGTTCTGGAATTGGTAAAGTTATTGACCTAAAAGAAAAGATATTCAAAAAAGAATAAAGCCGCAATTGCGGCTTTATTTATAGGTATATTTTAAAAATTAGATTTTTGGATAACCAATTCTGTCCGACAAGTAACCTACACTAGTAGCAAAGTAATACGAGCGATTCCAATGCATAAACACTTTGTAGTTATCGTACGCTAAGTACATACGACCATTTATATCATCAGGCATAACCAGCGCAGCACGTACGTCTACATTAGGTAAATCAGAACCATCAGCTTTACGAACACCCAGTGCTTGCCAATCAGCTAATGAGCGCTCTGAGTCGTTCCAATATTCTAACCACTGCTTGCGAGTTTTGGTACCACGCACTAAAACGTATTTACTATCAAAGTTTTCAGGTAACTGAACTTGGCGACCCCACGTAAGAGAGTCGTTCCAGCCTTCTTGCTTTAGATAATTAGCAATTGAGGCAAAAGCATCTTCTTTTGTAGTCCAAATATCTTTACGGCCATCGTTATTGTAATCAACCGCGTAAGCATTAAAAGAGGTAGGCATAAATTGCGTTTGCCCCATTGCGCCTGCCCAAGAGCCTTTAAATTTATCAAGCGTTATGTGGCCCGACTTTAAAATATCCAGTGCAGCCCAAAGCTGGCGCTTATAAAGTGCTTCTCGGCGTCCATCAAAAGCAAGTGTCACTAATGATGAAATAACGTTATGACCGCCTTGAATTGTACCAAAGTTACTTTCAAGCCCCCAAAGCGCGACTATAAAGCGTGCTTGTACGCCAAACTCTTTCGCTACTTTTTCAAGTACCTCTTTGTTTTCTGCGTAAAGCTTACGTGCGCGGTCAATCTTCCATTGTGGTACACGTTTTGGTAAATACGTTTCAAGGGTTTCTTTTACTTCTGGCTGGTTTTTGTCAGCCGAAACCACTTTTTCTTTATACGTTGTTGTTGCAAACGCATCGTCAATAAGTTTGGCTTCGTAACCTTTTGCGATAGCTTCTTGCTTTAAATTCGCTAAATAATCTTGAAATTCAGCCTGAGTTTTTGCCATAACAGGTGAGCTTAAACATACACCACATAATATAACGATAAGTTTTTTAATCACTATCAACTCCATTGTCTTTTCGTAATTGGCTTAGCAAATTTTGCTCAGGTGGTGGAATTTGTAAGTAGTAGCCTTTATCAGGATTTGATAACGCTGCTTTTACAGTTTCTAAATCTGCCCCACCTAAATGCTCACGTTTTGCTAAATTGATGATCATCACATAAACAGGTTGACCAAACATAGCCATCAAAGGTTCCGGAACTTTACTAAAATCATCTCTTTTTTCAACAAATAAGAACGTATCCGCTTTTTTCTTACTTTTATATACTGCAGTGAGCATTATGGCCCTATAAATTCTTGCTTAACAATGCCGCACACTATAACATGAGAGTAATAATAAGTTAGAAAAATTAGATTAGAAATTTCAATAAAGGCCCTATTCAGCCTACGTTTATCTAAAATTAATTTCTAATCAGACAAATCAATTGAGCGTGTATGTCGGACCAAATTTTTGAGTTAAAAGGGAATCTTTTTACGTTATCAGTTTTGCATCTTTATAGTACTGATATAAACCTTTTAGCAGAACAACTGTATGTAAAAATAGCCCAGGCCCCTAAGTTTTTTGAGGGTGCGCCTATTGTCGTTAATTTAATTGAAATTAAAAACAGTTCACTTGATTTTGTTCACTTAAAATCATTAATCGAGCGAATGAGTTTTAATGCGGTTGGTGTGTGTAATGGCTCAGATGAGCAACATACTCAAGCAAAGGCTGCTGGCTTATCTGTTTTAAATTATTCACAAGACGTTAAGAGCGAACCTGTTAAACAAGAGCCCAATACATCGATTGTAGAAAAAACGGTGCATTTACCAGCGCAAATTATCAGCGGTACAGTTCGCTCTGGACAACAAGTTTATGCAAAAGATAGAGATTTGATAGTACTTGGCGCAGTTAGTCATGGTGCGGAAGTCATTGCCGATGGGAATGTGCATATTTATGGCACCCTACGCGGTCGCGCTATTGCAGGCGCAAAAGGTTTTAAAGAAGCACACATTTTTTGCCAAAAACTTGAAGCCGAGCTGGTTTCAATAGATGGTAATTACTGGATCAGTGATTCGCTACAAGGTGAACATTGGGGAAATGCAGTGCAAATACAACAAAAAGACGAATCATTAGAAATTTCAGCTTTGGTTAAAGGATAAATCTCATGGCAAAAGTAATTGTCGTTACCTCAGGTAAAGGCGGTGTTGGTAAAACAACATCAAGTGCTGCAATTGGCACAGGCTTAGCGTTAAAAGGCTATAAAACAGTTATTATCGACTTTGATATTGGTTTACGTAACTTAGATTTAATTATGGGTTGTGAACGCCGCGTTGTTTATGACTTTGTAAATGTAATTAATGGTGAGGCAAACCTTAACCAAGCGCTTATTAAAGATAAACGTGTAGATAAATTATTTTTACTACCTGCTTCACAAACTCGTGATAAAGATGCTTTAACACGTGAAGGTGTTGAACGCGTACTAAATGAACTAAAAGAAGACTTTGATTACATAGTATGTGATTCACCAGCAGGTATTGAAGCTGGCGCTATGATGGCGATGTACTTTGCTGATGAAGCAATTGTTACAACAAACCCAGAGGTGTCGTCAGTTCGAGATTCAGATCGTATTTTAGGTATTTTACACAGCAAATCAAAACGTGCTGAAGAAGGCCTAGAAAATATTAAAGAACACTTACTATTAACACGCTATAACCCTGGTCGTGTTGAAAAAGGTGAAATGCTATCGGTAGAAGATGTGCAAGATATTCTGTCAATCCCATTATTAGGGGTTATTCCTGAATCGCAAGCGGTATTAAGTGCTTCAAACTCAGGCCAACCTGTTATATTGGATACAGAATCTGATGCAGGCCAAGCTTATTCTGATGCAATTAACCGCTTACTAGGTGAAACCGTCGATTTTCGCTTCTTAGACGTTGAGAAAAAAGGCTTATTTAAACGGATTTTTGGAGGTTAACGTGTCTTTACTTGACTACTTCCGCTCAGAAAAGAAAAACAGTGCGTCACTAGCAAAAGAGCGATTGCAGATCATTGTCGCGCACGAGCGTTCTCAGCGAGGAACGCCGGATTACTTACCACAATTAAAACAAGATATTTTAGATGTGATCCGTAAATACGTGAACGTAAGTACCGATGCAGTTCAGGTTCAGTTTGATCAAAACGAAGACGATTTAGCCGTACTTGAGCTAAACGTTACACTACCTGATGAAGAAAAGAAGTAATTGAAGAAAGGGCGCTTTATAAGCGCCCTCTTTATTTTCATTTACTTTTTAATAACTTTCTAAATATCTACGTTTTAATCCCTTGCATGCAACTAAAACTTTTTCACTATGTAACACAAAAATTATAGATAATACCAATTCGCTTAATTAAGTGATCTATTTTGAGGATGGAAAAACGTGTTGATAGCTAAGCAAGAAAATCGCTATTTAGTTGTTCTAAATGAGATTTTTTAACACAGGTAACGACACGTTTAGCGCCGCAAAATGATTAAGTATTATTGCGGATTGGTATAAGTATTACACAGTAAAAAAAATATCTAGTCTTAAGTATCCCATTCTTTTAAAGCGTCTTTAACATAGTTATAGCGCCAAGAGCTTAATAAATCAGGCTTAATATGGCTTTGTTTTTGCTCATTAGTTAACTTCCAATTCCAACTAATCAATTGATTAATTTGCTTTTTAGAGGCCATAACGTCTTCTGGTATATTGTGCTCTTTAGCGACTTTAGTGATCTTTTGTTTAATATCTTTGGCTACTTTTTTATAAGTAGGAAAATCAATTAAGCGCTTAAGTACTTCAGGATGCTCAGCATCTGGTACTGCTTTGGCAACTTCAATACACTTGATTATATCTACACCAGAGCGATTAACTTCAATAGCTTCAACTCCTGGAATTTGACGTAGAGCATTTAAACTTGAAGGACCACGTTTGGCAATTTCAGTCATGTTATGTTCTTTTAACACAAAATTTAGCGCTAAATTTTTCTTAATGGCTTTGTTTCTGCGCCATACAGCAAGTTCTTTTAAAACTGCAAGTTCGTGCGGTTTGAGTTGCCATGCATTTTTAATATCTTTATATAAAAGCTCGTCTGGTGTTTGAAACGCACGTTTTTTAGCTATCAGCTCACTCTCGTTTATTACAATGTCAAAGAACCCAGCGGCATTAATACGCTCTATAATCAGCTCGAAACACGGCAATAAGTAAAAAGTATCTGCAGCAGCATAATCTAACTGTTTTTTAGTTAACGGACGTTGTAGCCAGTTAGTGCGTGACTCACTTTTATCTATTTCAATACCTTGCAACTCTTTTACCATAAGGGCAAAGCCCATACAGTTACCTTCCCCAAGTAACTGCAACGCAAATTGTGTATCAAAAAGTGGGGATGGAACAAAGCCTGCGTATTTTTGAAAAACCTCAATATCTTCTGAAGGAGAATGCAGTACTTTTAAAACACTAGGATCTTTTAGTATTTCCCAAAAATCGAATAATGAGAGCTCAGCTAACGGATCGATAAGCGCTAAATGCTCACCATCAAAAACTTGGATAAGTGCAACTTCTGGATACAAAGTGCGACGACGCATAAACTCAGTATCAATAGCTAAAATAGGCTTATTTTTTATTTGTTCAACAAAAGTGTTCAGTTGATTTTGGGTTTCGATCAATTGGTATTGCACTTAATCTCCTACAATAAAAAAGCCGACATATGTCGGCTTTTTTATAGGTTGCTAATCTTTCAAGGCTCTTCGGAGTATTTTACCTACGTTAGTTTTAGGTAACTCATCCCTAAACTCTACCAGTTTTGGGACCTTGTAATTAGTTAAATTATCACGACAGTGACTTATTATATCTTTTTCAGTTAAAGAAGGGTCTTTTTTAACAACAAAAACTTTAACTTGTTCACCACTTACATCGTGAGGAATACCAATAGCAGCAACTTCAAGCACACCTTCGTGCATAGCCACTACCTCTTCTATCTCATTAGGGAAAACATTAAAGCCAGATACAATGATCATGTCTTTTTTGCGATCTACAATAAAGAAGAAACCTTCATCGTCATAAGTTGCAATATCACCTGTTGCAAACCAGCCATCTTTTAAACATTCAGCTGTTGCATCTGGTCGATTGTAATAGCCCACCATAACCTGCGGGCCTTTCACACACATTTCACCCGGTTCACCTTTAGCGGCCTCTTCACCGTTATCAAGTATTAGCTTAATCTCAGTATTAGGCGCAGGCAAACCAATAGAGCCGTTATATGCTTCTAAATCATAAGGACTAATAGTTACTAATGGAGAACATTCTGTAAGGCCATAGCCTTCCATTAATTTTGAGCCAGTCACTTTTTGCCACTTTTCAGCAACAGGACGTTGCACGGCCATACCGCCACCAAGTGACATTTTTAAATGACTGAAATCAAGTTCAGCAAAACCTGGTGTGTTTAATAAACCGTTAAATAACGTATTAACACCAGTAATAGCTGTAAATTTATGCTGACCTAGCTCTTTAACAAACCCAGGCATATCTCGTGGATTTGTGATTAATATATTTAAACCACCGTACTTCATAAACGTCAGGCAGTTAGCTGTTAAAGCAAATATATGATAAAGCGGTAAAGCGGTAACAACAACTTCTGTACCACGATTTAACACTTTGTCTAAACAGCCTGAAACTTGCTCAAGGTTACCAACCATATTGCCATGGCTCAGCATTGCCCCTTTTGATACACCTGTTGTGCCACCGGTGTACTGTAAAAAAGCAAGATCGGACAAGCTCATTTCAGGACGTGTATATTTAGTTTCGTCTGCAGCTAGAACGTCTGAAAAGTTAATTGTGTTTGGTAAGTTGAACTTTGGCACCATTTTTTTAATGTGCTTAACAACAAAGTTGACTATGTGCTTTTTAAGCCCACCAACCATATCGCCTACTTGCGTTACTACAATGTGTTTAACATCAGTGTGTGCAAGTGACTTTTCAAGTGTGTCAGCAAAGTTTGCTAAAATGAAAATAGCGGTAGTGTCAGAATCCTTTAACTGATGCTCTAACTCACGCACAGTGTAAAGTGGGTTAACATTTACAACCACACAACCTGCACGTAAAATACCTAAAATGGTGACTGGTGTTTGTAGTAAGTTAGGCATCATTACGGCAACTTTGTCGCCTTTTTTAAGACCTAAATCATTTTGAATGTAGGAAGCAACTTTTTTTGTTGCTGTATTTATTTCGCTATAAGACAGCGTTTTACCCATATTAGTAAATGCAGGTAAATCGGTGTAGTCAGTAAAACTTTTTTCGAACACTTCGAGTAACGAGTTGTAATGCTCAGGATCGATTGTTTCAGGCATACCCTCTGGGTAGCGCTTAAGCCAGATTTTTTCCACTCTTAGCCCCTGTTTATAATTATATTTTTATTAACCTTAATCTAAGTAAGGCGCTTTAACAATTGAGCAAATACTCTAATGGAGGAATAATCCCACATTTTACGTAAACTTACAATTAACATGCACCATTTTGCAGCATAAAGTCTTGAATATGCTTAAAACATAGTTCACTACTTTGCATATGACAGTGGTGCCCACCATCTACATTAATTACCTTTAAGCTATTGTAATAACTAATATACTTTGCCAGATTTTGTTTTACAAACGAATAACCTTCGTTACCTAAAATTAATTGGCACGGTGCAATTAAATCTTTTATTGCACCAATACATTGCGCCTCATTAAACCTAAAACCTGAGTGATTTTTAAGCTTTGGATCAGTTGTTAATGTATAACCATCTAAAACCGATTTTATATTTCGCTGCATTAAAAGAGCAATAAGCTCACTATTCAAATCGGTTGTTTGAGCACGTGCTTCATAAATAAGCTCTTTCGATTTATAAACTCTCTGCTTCTTATTTTTTAAACGCGCTCTATTTAATACTGCACTTTTTAGCTGTTCACATACGCCTTCGCTGGGAGTTGTAACACACCCAATCCCCTCAATAAAGGTAACAGATTTTACATAATCACCAAAGCAACTAGCAAAAAGCCCTGCAACCATGGCTCCCATCGAATGCCCAACTAAATGCACTTTTTTAACACCAAGCGCATTAATAAGTTGGTACACATCATCAATATAATCAACAAAATAATAATGTGCATCATCACTTCGCCAAGATGATAAACCATGCCCGACAAAATCAATACAGTACCAAGTGTGCTTTGGCTTAGCTTTACTTAACATTGGTATAAAACTGTGGCAGTTATCTAACCAACCATGCAACGCTATTACTATTTCATCCCCAGAACCTACTTTTAAGCCATGAATATTCAAGTTATTGGTTTCAATATTAAATGGCTGCACGGCAAGTCCTTTATTAATTTAGAGCATCATTATTTATAGCATACAAGTTGTCAGACCACTAACCGAGAAAATGGTGCCAAATTCGCTATTTAATTATCTTGATGTTCTAAAGAAAGTAAAAAATATAAAATAAAATTTAAACGATATCATAAGCTTAATTACAAAAAAAAATAAGCTGATCTTTTTAAATATATTTGCTTTGTATGCCTTTTGAACAATTAAAAGGTGATAGCATCATATGTAGTTAAGCTATAACCAGTATAATTTAAATAAATAGAACTAACAGCGTTAACTACAATTCTATTCATATAACCCTAAATTATAAATATCTTAGATATTCATTTATTTATCATACTATCTGTATACAATATCAGCGGCTATTAAATAAGGTACACTCATAAGGTACAACCATGAAAAAACAGATCAGCTTATTGGCACTTTTATGCACCGCTTCTGGTGCTTACGCAGAATCAGCACCTAAAAATGTAATTTATATGATTGGTGACGGCATGGGTCCGGCTTACACCACGGCTTATCGCTATTTTAAAGACGACCCTGCAACAAAAGAAGTAGAAGGCACGGTTTTTGACACTATTTTAAAGGGTATGGCTCGTACCTACCCTGATGACCATACTTATGTGACAGACAGCGCAGCAGGTGCTACAGCACTTAGTAGCGGTCATAAAAGTTACAATGGCGCAATTGCAGTAGATACAGACAAAAAATCAGTTAAAACCATGCTGGAAATAGCAAAAGAGCGCGGTATGACAACAGCGCTTGTAGCAACTTCACAAATTAACCACGCAACTCCAGCAAGTTTTGCGGCGCATAATGAATCACGTAATAATTATAATGACATTGCCAATGATTACATCGACAATAAAATTGCGGGTAAATTACCGGTTGATTTAATGCTTGGTGGCGGTACTAAATACTTTATTCGTGATGACCGTAATTTAGTTGATGAATTTAAAGCCGCTGGTTATCAATATGGCGACGACATTAAAAACCTAGGGCAAATTACACAAATACCTGCAATTGGTTTATACGCATCTAAAGGCTTACCTTTTGCATTAGATGAAAACCCAACTCGTCTTACTCAGTTAACGTCTAAAGCACTTGGTTTATTAGATAATCAAAACAAAGAAGGCTTTTTTGTGATGATTGAGGGCAGCCAAATTGATTGGTGTGGTCACTCTAACGATATAGCCTGTGCAATGGCTGAGATGGATGATTTTGCTAAATCAATCGAAAAAGCAAAAGCGTATGTTGATAAAAATAAAGATACTATTTTAGTCATTACTGCAGATCACTCTACAGGAGGTTTAACCCTTGGCGCACATGGTCAGTACAAATGGGAAACTGATGTAGTAAAAGGTGTTAAAGCAACTGCTGGTAAACTAACTCAACTTTTACTGGATTCTGATGATTTAAAACCAGTATGGACTGCTAACACCAATATTGAATTTACAACTGAAAACCAAATAAAACTTGAGCAAGCTAAAAAAATGGGAGAAAAAGCGCTTAATTTAGCTGTTAAAAGTATTATTAGTGATGCAAGCTTTACTGGCTGGACAACTGGCGGACACACCGCTGTAGACGTTCAAGTATTTGCCTATGGCAAAGGCAGTGAGCAATTTATCGGCTCACAAAATAATACTGATATTGCAGATAAGCTGATTGGCTTTATTGAGCAGTAAATTTCACCTCGTTTTGAACACAAAAAGCCCGAACACATGTTCGGGCTTTTTATTGAATTTTATCGCTGTATTTATCTAAAACGCTCAATTAAGCTTTAAGCGTATATATCAACACCTATTAAATTTTGTACTTCGGCTCTGCGTTCTAAATTAGCAAATTCAGTATAAGTAGAAATCGCTTTACTTACTTGAGCTGTCGGTTGGTCGTAAATTGTTTGGCTGTATTCATTGCTTTTAGCACTGCTTTTAAACAGTTGATTAGCTAGTTCGACGCCCTCGACACTGCTTTTTACATAATCGGTATTCGTTTTTTGAGCAGCCGGCTGGTCTAATAAACTCTGTGGTTTATTAGTAACAACTTTAGTAGGGCTAACCCTACCCGGAATATCCCCGGTAAAAAAACCTGAACCAATAGGCAGCGTCATTACGCGTCTCCAACCTTAATATTGTATAAAATTATGATTTAAAAACAACCAATTTGCAAATAATATGATTAGTCACGCCCTGGTAGCTTTTTCCACGTTACCGTATCTCGCACATATTTAGGTTGAGCGTCACTCGCTTTTACAACGTCACCCGCTAAAAACGCGGCTTCAACATGCGCTAACATATAACGCGCATCAGGCAATGTAATATCAGTATTAATTGTCACGTTTTCAAAGTCATTTAGCGCATCAGGATAGGTTTTAAAGCCCGTGCCCACAGCTACAGATGGCTCAGTGGTTGCTATATACTTATTGTTTAGTAAATCAGGTTTTATAACGCATTCTTGGTTAACCAAAAGCATTAGATTATTTTGCGCTTGGTAATGTGCAAAGTATATCTCCCCCATACGCGCATCTATACTTGGATAAACACTCAGGCTGCCTTTTTGTTCAAACGTTTGTTGAGCCATAGTAGCCAGTGTAGACACACCAACAAGCGGCAAATTAGTTGAATACGCTAAGCCTTGCGCTATAGCAACACTAATACGTACACCGGTGAAACTACCTGGCCCCTGGCCAAAACCAATTACGTCTAAATCTTTTAATTTACAGTTTGCTTTAGTTAAAAGTTCATCCACAAGTGGAAGTATTTTTTGGCTGTGCTGCTGCGGACACTCTTCAAAATGATGAAACGTTTGGCCCTGGTAATGTAAAACAATTGAAAGTGCTTCAGTTGAAGCATCAAGGGCAAGGATATTACTTTTGATCATTTTAGTACTCTAATTAATTTGTTTTAAAAATGTATTGGCATCTTCTAAGCTTCGCGTGCGGCGCATCGGTGGTAAGCTTTTTAAAAATACTTGGCCATATTGGCGTGTAACTAAGCGATTATCACATATTACAAGTACGCCTTTGTCTTTACTATCTCGAATTAAACGCCCTACACCTTGCTTTAGCGCAATTACAGCCTGCGGTAATTGTATGTGTGAAAAAGGGTCTTTTCCCTGCATTTGGCAATCTTGCATTTTAGCTTGTAGCAATGGATCGTCAGGGGCTGCAAATGGCAATTTGTCTATAATAACACAACTTAATGTACTGCCGCGTACATCGACACCTTCCCAAAAAGAAGCCGTGCCGAGTAATACCGCATTACCATGGCGAGTAAATTTCTCTAAAATTATACGCTTAGACATTTGCCCTTGCATATAAACTGGGTAGTCTATTTGTGTAGTTAGCCCTTCGGCCACTAAGTGCATCATTCGATAGCTAGTAAATAACACAAAACAACGCCCTTGTGCTGATTTTATAAGCTCAAGCGTTAGTTTTACAATTGCATGTGGCATATTATCAGCATGCGATTCGGGTAAGTAGCGAGGTAAACACAGCAGCGCCTGATTAGGGTAATCAAATGGGCTATCTACCATCATACTTTGTTTTGGCTTTAAGCCTAGGCTTGCATTAAAATGCTCTAGTTTGTTATCAACCGAAAGTGTTGCAGAAGTGAATACAAATCCTGCGCCCGTGTCTTGCATCATTTGAGCAAACTTAGCTGATACATTCAATGGCGTTATATTAATTGTTAAATAACGGCGCGTTGTTTCATACCAATAACTAAAGCCGGTTTGGGCTGTATCAAAAACCCGCTCTAACTGCCCTTTAAACGCAAGTGCACGTTCAAATGGATGCTCAATTTTGTCGCTTCTATCTAGGCAAAGCTTGAGTACTTGATAAACAAAATCTAAATCACTGATCACACGATGGAGCGCCGCGCAAATTTGTTTATCGCTTAGTTTTTCTCGCCAATCGCCACGGCTGCCATCAACACCAAATTGTAAACGTAAATCAGCAACGCTTGTCTCAAGCTTGTTTAAGCTTTTACCAAGTTGCAGCATATCGGGAATTTCAGCTCTATAAATAGCACGTAAATCATTAATTAAATCTACCAACTTTTTAGTGCTAACACTTTCACCAAAGTAATCGCTGGCAATTTCGCTTAACTGATGGGCTTCATCAAATATATATGCGTCGGCTTTTGGCATAAGTTCAGCAAAGCCACTTTCTTTTACAGCCATATCAGCAAAAAACAAATGGTGATTAATTACAACCACATCGGCATCGGCCGCAGTTAAACGTGCTTTGCGTATATAACAGCTTTGAAAATCTGGACACTCTTTACCTAAACAATTATCGGCTGTTGAATTTACATAAGGCAGTACTTTGGCATCATCTTCTATACCTATACAATCGGCCAAATCGCCCGATTGTGTTTCGCTTGCAAACTTAGCTACCATAGCTAGTTGATGCATTACGTCGGAGTCGTCAGTAGGTACATGTGCAACATGTTGATTAAGTCGGTAGGTGCATAGGTAATTGGTGCGCCCTTTTAATAAGGCGGTTTTTTTTGAAGCACTTAAAGCTTTAACTAGTTGCGGTAAATCGCGGTGATAAAGCTGCTCTTGTAGAGCTTTAGAACCTGTTGATATTATCGTGCGCCCTTTTGACTTAAGTGCAGGGGCTAAATATGCAAATGTTTTACCCGTACCCGTGCCTGCTTCAACAACTAATTGCGAACTGTTTTTTAATGCATCCGCAACAGCTACTGCCATATCAATTTGTGGTTGGCGAGGCGTATACCCATCTAAAGATAACGCTAAAGGCCCGGTTGCACTAAACAGCTGTTTGATAATACCAATCACTTTACAATAAATAATAGCGGGATTTTACGTAAGCTAAACATCAAGGGCAAGTAATTAAGTAATCGGTTTGAGTATATAAATAAGGGAGCAGAGCTCCCATTAGTTATTATTGCGCATTTATAGTTAAGGTTATTCCACTAGCTGCGCTGTACCCCTTTAAGTCAATATACCACTTGCCCGCTTGTGGGTTGGTAATACTACACGTTTCAGCATTACCATTTTTATACGGTCGACATTGATATACAGATTCAGTTGATTGACTGGCAAAATTCATATATAAATCGGCATCGCCTGAGCCACCAGCCATAGTTATATTTAAAGAGGAATACCCTGCTTCTAAGTCTTGTGTAAACCGCCCCCAATCTCCCGTAGCAACACTAATATCAGTTTCTGTTCGATTAATAGGTTCAATCGCTGTTGTTTCATTATAATTGGCAATAAGAGAAACATTAGCAATAGCGTTCCATGCTTCTACCATAACGTAATAAATACCGTTTTGGGCACTCGCAATATCACAACGTTCATTGCTCGATGATGTTGTACTTTTACAATCAAAATTTTCTAATGTAGGCGCTGTATTAAATTTAACATATAGGTCTGCATCACCACTGCCTCCTGAGGTAGTAAAGTTTAAGTTACTTGCATTATTAGGTACCTGTAGCGTATAGATAAGCTGCGCTTTAGCATCACCTGCAAGGCCAGAAACTGCAACACCATTTTGTAACTCATTATTAGCTGGTGGCATTATATCACCAGCATTTTTTGCCATTTCAGCTAAATAACTCACAGCAAGTTTTGCAAATTTACTAGCGTGGTCAGCATCAAAATTAGCGTCATTCTGTGTATGAATTAACGGATTAATATCAGCCATCCTAGATTCAAATGGCATTGATGCTGCAAAGCCTTGTTGATACCATGATGCATGATCAGAACACCCATACCCACATTGGTCAAAACCATAGGTAATGCTAGGTAAGTAGGTATCAATTAACTGACCTAAAAATTGGTTTTGAGCATTTGTAGTGTAATCAGTCATCATTACAATATCTTCGCTACTGCCATTGTTTCCAGTCATATCAAATTGCACCATGCCGATCACATTTTTTCCTTGTGATTTATAAGATGAAGCAATATCTTTTGAACCTCTTAAACCAACTTCCTCTGCAGCAAAAGCCATTATATGAATTGTTTTTTGCGGTTTATAATCATTTTCAACAATCGATCTTAACACTTCAGATAATACAGCAATCCCCGATGCATTATCATCAGCCCCTGGTGAGCGACCGTTGCTTGGATTTGATTGATTAATTGAGTCTAAATGCCCACCAATAATGACAATTTCATCAGCCTCTTCATCTCCTGCAATAGTAACAATGACCGACGACTGCGCCCAGCTATGAGTAAAGTAATCAACATTTATATCATTACGTGTAGCTGCTAACTGTTGCCAGTAATCTTTTAGCCATTGTGAGGCATCTACCCCAGTTTGAGCCGTGTAATAGCGATTATAAAAGCTACTCATCGAATTAACTGTGTTCGTCAAATTATTTGGACTAATACTATTTATTAATTGCTGAGTTGTTTGCGGATTGTTAATGCTATATGTAGCAGCTAACGCACTTAGATTTTGATTTTGAACAGAAGCTAACTGCTGAGTGTATTCATTAGCCTCGATTAACGAATCATGAGCAACAAACCCTCCACAGCGATGATAATTATCATGCATAAACTCACTTAAATGAGCAATATTTGCAGGCCTTATTTTTAACAAATTCACTGTTTGTAATGTTGTATCTTGTATACTCAATAATTCATCATTTGGTTTAAGCGAGTTTTGAACCTGTTTATAATGTTTGGCTGCAACGGGATCTATCGTTACCCAAACACTTTCAGTATCTTGTGCGTATGAGGGTTGGGTAAGTAATAAAGTACTAGCACTAAATAGCATAATTTTTATCGCGTGTTTCATTAATTGATACCTTTTAAGTCGAGTAATGCATTTGAGACGAGGGAGTTTTGAAAAATAAAAAAGGGAGCGAATGCTCCCTAGAAATTAACTTAATTGGCTGAAATACTTAATGTTATACCGCTTGCCGCGCTATAACCTTGTAAGTCTATATACCATGTACCTGCTTGAGGATTTTCTATCGTACACGTTTCAACGTTTCCATTTTTATATGGGCGGCACTCATAAGAGCTAGTACTAGATGCTGAACCAAAATTTACATATAAATCAGCATCACCAGAACCACCGGCCATTGAAATATCGAGTGAAGAATACTCTGCATCTAAATTTTGCGTAAAGCGTGTCCAACCACCTGAAGCAACACTCACATTACTTTCTGTACGGTTAATTGGAGAAACACCTCCGCCAGTAGACCCGTCATAACTACCTGTTAATGAAACGCCTGAAATAGCATTCCATGCCTCTACCATAACGTAGTATGTACCCGCTTGAGCACTACCTATAGAGCAGCTTTCAGTACTTGTAGAAGTTGTACTGTTGCAATCATAAGTGCTAAGTGTCGGTTTGCTTCCAAATCGTACGTATAAATCTGCATCGCCTGATCCACCATTTGTATTAAACACTAAATTACTTGCTCCAGCAGGAACCTCTAGCGTAAAAAACAACTGCTCTTTAGCTGAGCCACTTATACCAGTACGAGTTACGCCATTAGTTAAAGCTTCATCGTTAGTTGGAGGAGGTGTTGAGCTACACGTGCTACCTGAACTTAAATTAGAGTTTACTCCCACAGCACTTAGCGCTGCTTGTACATCACTTGGGTCATAGTTTAAATCACAAGCTGCATCCATTACGCCATTACCGGCTAAATCCCAATTTGTACTTGCGCTCCAATAAAGCTGATTAGCTCTAGTCATTACAATAAATGCTTTTTTTGTATCCCAAC
Source organism: Pseudoalteromonas sp. SG45-3 (assembly GCF_014164075.1). NCBI lineage: Bacteria > Pseudomonadati > Pseudomonadota > Gammaproteobacteria > Alteromonadales > Pseudoalteromonadaceae > Pseudoalteromonas > Pseudoalteromonas sp. SG45-3. Next base: position 64,561 of record NZ_JACJEN010000019.1, read on the forward strand.
CGGGTGTGGTAGCCAAATTATAAAAAGCTTTATTAAATACACCAGAGCTATGGTGCACATCCATCCCAGAATAATAACTTGATTGGTTATCTATTGAATTACCATCTTGCGTTGGATTATTCATGTAGCGAAGCGCACCATTGCCTTTAAATATGTCTTGGCCGACAAGCCAATCATTAGTGCCTTTCATATAAAATTCGGCCGCTTCACCCGCCATATCAGAAAAGGCTTCATTTAAACCGCCTGATTTTCCGCTGTACACTAAGCCAGAGTTTTGTTCAGTAAATCCATGGCTTACCTCATGAGCAGACACGTCTAGACTAACAAGCGGATAAAACGTATTTTGGCCATCACCAAAGGTCATGGCGCTGCCATCCCAAAATGCATTTTCATAGTTACTACTGTAGTGAACTCGCATTTTTAATTGAAACGTAAGTGGTGGCGTACCGATCCAATCGTTATACATATTAAAAATTACATTTCCAAAATAATGCGCATCATTGAGAGGAGAATAAGCACCATTTATTTCTTTAAATGTATTTTCAGGACAAGTAAAAGAATATGCAGACGTACCACTAGTACCACCGTTGAGGTTTATGGTGCGCACGTTTGTATTGTTCATCGTACAGTTATTGCCTGACTGGGTAACATCTAAACTATCAAAGTCAGTACCATATATGTATTTTCCTGTTTTTAAATTTCCGCCTGGACCTGTAGCATCTGCATGCTGAAGATTGTCAAAGCTAAGTAGCACTTCGCCAGAGTTAGCATCAATAATCTGATAGGGTCTAGAAGGCGATTTACCATAGGTGACATACGACACCTCATAAACCAAGTGCGCTTTGCTTTGCTGATCGACCCAAATAGCCAATCTTGATTTTTCATTATGTTTTTTTAAGCCAATTGTTTTTGCTGCAATACCTACATTTTGGCTTTGGAGCATCGCCTGTTTAGCTGATAATTTAGCACTAACATCGCTTATATCACCTTCAATGTCATACACTGCCGCGCCGTGCGCTTTTTTTAGCATGCCGTTTTTAAATGTTAGGCTTAGTGTATCCCCTATCACGGGTAACCCCTGGTAGGTTTGTTGATACCGGCGAGTCACCTCCCCGTTATTGCTTGTAAACTCTTTTAATACAACTAATTCGTTCCTTACACTCAACCCAATCAATTCTTGAGGACTTGTAGATAATATTGATGCAGAGTTTGATTGCACCATAGTATTTATATCCGGTTGCTGATTTAGGTATTTCTTATTCGCAGCTACTGCATCTGTTGCTTGAACAAAAGTTAAAGCAGCAAAAGTTGCTAATGTGATTTTTGATAAATTCACGTTTACGCTCCGTTAAAATATTTAGTTTGTAGTGGAATTGTATTAACCGGAACCACCTGTACCCGATTAAGGATCAAGCATATGTTACAAATTGAAGATTTAAAAATTAAACATTTAATTTACACGTAAAGTATTAGTTTAAAATTTAAACTAATAAATTACAGTTAGTTACTGATTTAGTGACAAGTAATCAAAATCTCCACTTTACACTTTGTAAACATATATTTACTTAAAATTACATTATCCAGTATTTAAAAAAGGATTAGAAAAAATTGAAGAAGTTTAAAAAATGGCTGGTGAAAACAAAAAATAGAGTTTTATTTTTTGATTAACTGAGAGTGGTAATTAACGCAGTTAAAAACATTTAAGTACGTATTAGAAGGCGCGCTTTCAACAATAGAAAAGGACTATTTAGAGCAATGTTTTATATTGGTTTAGTCAACTACCTGCACCAAGTAACCTAGTATTAAAAAGTGCATTACAAAACGTAACAATAGAAATTATAAATTAACTAAATGTCCTGCAGGACATAATAAATATAGCTAATCAAACCATAAAGACTGTGACACAGATAAAGCACAGGAGTACCATATGCCGCGTTTATACTCCCCTTTTTCGTTTGTCGTTAAAAAATAGTAAGGTTAGCCAATGAATGCTTGGTATCTCATTTGTTTTCTCTCTGCCATTGCAATTTTTATTGCTTTTGCAAACCAATATATCCTCAAAATGCAAACTACAATTGCCATTACTACAGGCTCAGTTGTTATTTCTTTATTATTGATTATTGCCGTTAAATTATTAGGCGATCAAAATGCGTTAGCCATGACCCAAATTGTTTCCAGTATTAACTTTAACGAGTTATTACTCAAAGGTATGCTCGGATTTTTACTTTATGCTGGCGCATTGGAAATTAACCTTATGGCGCTTCGTAAACAGCGCTGGGAAATAACCGCACTAGTGCTATTTTCTACTATTGCTTCCACTTTTATAGTCGGTTATTTAAGTTTTTATCTATTTGCCTTATTTGGCTTTGATGTACCGTTTATATACTGTTTATTATTTGGCGCGCTTATTAGCCCAACCGACCCTATTGCTGTACTTGCTATTATTAAACAAATGCGAGCGCCAGAAGGAATCTCAGTTCAAGTAGAAGGTGAGTCACTATTTAACGACGGTATTGGTTTAGTAATATTTACGACCATTTTTTCGGTTGCTTTTTATGGCACCGATGCACAATTTGGCGATATAGCAGAACTCTTTTTTGTAGACGCCCTAGGCGGTATTGCGTTTGGTTTGGTTATCGCTTTGGTTGGCCACTTTTTAATTATTAACAGCCGCGATGTAAATATTCGCTTATTGATAACCTTAACTATTCCTACCGCAGGTTTTGCTGCTGCAAATATTTGGGAAATATCAGGCGCACTTGCCATGGTAACGAGCGGCATATTAATGGGTAACATTACTCGTACTAAAGCAACTGAGCGCACGGGGCCTGAAGACACTCGTTACGTAAAAGATTTTTGGCATGCAACCGATAGCTTTTTAAATGCCCTATTGTTTTTAATAATAGGTATGCTAATAGTGACGATGCCAATCACGCTTGGTGAAATTGGCTTAGGCCTACTAATGGTACCTGCAGTATTACTAGCACGCTTTATTAGCGTAGGCGCACCCTTTGTTATCTTTAAACGCTTTAGAAGTTACGATAAACACAGTGTTAAAATTTTAACCTGGGGTGGGCTACGCGGTGGTCTTGCACTGGCAATGGCGGCAGCAATTCCACGCGAGCAAGTTTTTATAGGTGGCTCTGACCTACATAACCTAATCGTGATTGTTACCTACGTTGTGGTTATATTTTCTATTATTGTACAAGGCTTAACTATTTCGCCGCTAATTCAAAGCAGCATTAAATCAGCTGAGCAAGCAAAGTAATAAATGCTTTGTGAGCAATCAACTCAGTAACCAAGTTATTATATAAATCACTTGGTTACTGTTACTCACGTGTTACAAAAACACTTTAAAGTTCTATAAATTGTTATCCTTTTTATTTATCTTCTTTGTTTAAATTAATCCGCTTGAAATGCAAATGAAAACAATTATAATTTTGGCTTTTCCTCTGTAGGGCTTTTCAATGTCCAAAAATAATTCTCACGTGTTTTTAAATTTGGTATCTCTGGGCAAACGACAATTTCATTGTTTTTTTGTGCTTTTTATAATGGCTATGGCAAGCTTTAATGTGTCGGCCTCACCTAATGAGCAAACAAAAATAAAACAAATTGCACAGCTTGCAGAGTATGTAGGTGTAGATTACGTGGCAGCTGTTGGAAATGGTGAAATACTAGACCCCGACGAATATCAAGAAATGACTGAATTTTCGCACGTTATTATTGAGCAAGCTGGACAGCTATCAAGCCAAACCAATGAGTTTGATACAGTAAAGGCACAAGCTAAAGCACTGCATACAGCGATTGCCAATAAAGCGAGTGTTGCCGATGTACGTGCAGCAAGCTCAGCGCTTCGTGAGTCGCTGCTTACCTTTATGCCACAACTATCGTTACCTACATCACTGCTTCCGGTTGAGCAAACTAAAGCGCTTTTTGCTACTAACTGCTCAATGTGTCACGGCCAAAGCGGTCAAGGCGACGGTCCGCTTGCAAAAAATTTATCGCCAGAGCCTACCAACTTTACCGATGAAGAACGCGCAACAAACCGCTCATTAATGGGGTTATTTGACGCTGTAAGTAACGGCATTGACGACACGCCTATGGTTGCTTTTACCCAATTTAATGAACAACAACGATGGTCTTTAGCTTTTTATGTAGGTAGCTTGGCATTTAAAGATGTTCAAAAACCACAAAATGTAGAACAAAACATTACCGCTTCGCAGATTGTAAACCTAAACCCTGCACAATTATCGGCAGGTCAAAGTGAAGCACAAGCACATTACGTTAAATGGCTTCGTGGTAATCCAGAGCAATTATTTAGCGCTAACAAAAATCCGATAACAGTTACTCGCACGCAGTTACTTGCAGCGCAAGCTGCGCATGCTAAAGGCAATTACTCACAAGCAAGTGATTTAGCAATTAGCGCATACTTAGATGGCTTTGAGCTTGTTGAAAACAACTTAAATGCCTACGACGAAACACTGCGTAAAAACATCGAAGTACAACTGATGAACCTACGCCAAACATTCAAAAACGAAAAAGATACAGCCGTCGTTGCCGAAAAAGTAAATGCCGCACTAACTCAACTATCTAAAGCAGATAGCATGCTAAACGAAACCAAGCTAACTGATGGCGCCCTACTTTCAGCGAGTTTAATAATATTACTGCGAGAAGGCTTAGAGGCACTCTTAGTTATAATTGCCCTTATGACTGTGCTTATTAAAACGAAACGTCAAGATGCGCTTAAATACGTACATGTTGGCTGGGTAACCGCACTTATTGCCGGTGGCTTAACATGGGCTGCTGCGCAAACATTAATAGAAATAAGTGGTGCAAGTCGCGAAGTTATGGAAGGTGCTGGTGCATTGTTTGCCGCTGTAATCTTACTGTATGTTGGCGTATGGATGCACAGTAAAACAAGTGCGCAACAATGGCAAAAATATATAAAAGACAATATAGATAAGCGTCTTGAGTCGGGAACACTTTGGGGATTAGCGGGGCTTTCTTTTATTGCCGTGTACCGAGAAGTATTCGAAACCGTATTGTTTTATCAGTCTTTATTAACGCAAAGCTCGCCTGCTCAATATTCATCTATTGCATCGGGTTTCGCGATAGCTGTAGCAATACTGGCTATTATTACGTGGGTATTAATTAAGTACTCAATTAAATTACCGGTTGCTAAGTTTTTTGCAATTACCACTTACCTATTATTTGCACTCTCGTTTGTGCTTATGGGCAAAGCCGTTATTGCATTACAAGAGGCCGATATAATAGGTATTGCGTCGCTACCAATGAGCTTTGAAATAGCATGGCTTGGTATTAAGTCAACATGGCAAGGTATTGTAGCTCAGGTATGTGTGTTCGCTATATTTAGCTTTTATATATTTAAAAGCAAAAACCAATAGTAATGCCTATCTGCTTAAGAGTTTAAGCTAATTGGCATAAGCAAAATACATAGTAAAAAGGCCCGCAAGGGCCTTTTTAGTTAATTGCTTATGTATTTAGTAAAATTGGTATTATCAAGCCCATGTATCTAAATGGGGGTTTTCGTCATCATCTACGTTAGACTTTTTTTTACTATTTTGGTCGTCAAGCATATTCAGCTTTTTCTTTTTTTGTAACTCACGCCTTTTTTTATTCTCTAGCTCAACTTTTTCAGCGGCCGATCCACTTTGCACACCCGCAATATGAAAAGCACTTTTTGACTCAACTTCTAGTCTGGTTATTCTTCCTAAATAAGGAATCATGATATCCATACACACTTCCTTAGTTTACTGTTAAATTATCTAAATGCTTGGTTTGGCTAATAAACAAACAAATATATGCAAAAAATGCACTTCCCTTCTTAATATTATCGACAGTTATAAGATATGCTTTAATTAAGCTAAAAAAAACTTGCCATAATATGGCTGTTTATGTTTTTATGAATGCGAAATTTATTTAAACAGATAACAACTGAACGTTACTATAACAACGAGCAGTTAAATAGGATAAAAAATGCGCTTAAACCTGACAACAGTACATCATCACCACCATTCACCGGAATAACCTGTCAGGTCTTTCGCTGAGAGGTTATTCCTAAAAGGAACCTCTGGCGATTCAAAAAACATTGATTCATTTTCGCCCTGAGGTTCCCCTCGGGGTTTTTAGTTTTTAAATTAAAGGAAAATGAATAATGAGTAACACAAATCGTCTACGTATCGCCATCCAAAAAGGCGGCCGCCTATCTAAAGATTGTCAAGATCTGTTAAAACAGTTAGGTGTTAAACTTAACCTTCGTGAACAACGCTTAATTGCACACTCAACTAATATGCCAATTGACGTACTACGTGTGCGCGATGACGATATTCCTGGTTTAGTAATGGACGGTGTATGTGATTTAGGTATTGTTGGCGAAAACGTACTAGTAGAAGTTCAAGCAGAACGTGAACGCCAAGGTGTTCCAAGCGAAGTAAACAAACTTTCAAAACTAGATTTTGGTTACTGTCGTCTTGCACTTGCTTGGCCACAAGAGCTAGGCGCTCGCGATAAGAGCTGGTTTGAAGGCAAACGTATTGCAACTACCTACCCAGAAATTTTAACTCAGTGGTTAAAGCGCGAAGGCATCAACGCAAGTACAGTAATGCTTACTGGCTCTGTTGAAGTAGCACCACGTGCAGGTTTATCTGATGCAATTTGTGATTTAGTATCTACTGGCGCAACACTTGAAGCTAACGGCTTAATTCAAGGTGATACAATTTTAGAATCAAACGCATGTTTAATTCAAAATAAAGATCTGCAAGACGCTGACAAACTAGCACTAATCAATAAGCTTATGCCGCGCCTACGTGGTGTTAGACAAGCTAAAGAAAGCAAATACATCATGCTACACGCACCAAAAAACAAACTTGATGAAATTTGTGAAATTTTACCTGGTTCTGGTCAACCGACTCTACTTGCCCTTGCGGGTAATGAAGAATACGTAGCACTGCACATGGTAAGCAGCGAAACATTATTTTGGGAAACAATGGAGCAGTTAAAAGCCCTAGGCGCTAACTCTATTTTAGTTATGCCAATTGAAAAAATGATGGAGTAAGTACCATGCTTCGTTGGAATGAGGAATCTTCACAAGTACAAGCAGCGGCGCTAATGCGCCCTGCAGTTTCTGTAAGCGCAAAGGTTGAAGCAATATGCAAAACTATTTTAGCTAATGTAAAAGAGCAAGGCGATGAGGCCTTACTTAGCATGGCCAAAGAGTTTGATAATAGAGCTAACCCACGTTTGCGCGTACCGCTAGATGAAATTAACGCATCTGAGCAAGCACTAAGTGCAGAGCTTAAATACGCAATTGACACCGCTTATGCAAATGTTAAACGTTTTCACGAAGCGCAGTTGCCAAAAGATATTAAATTATCAACCCAACCAGGCGTTGTATGTGAACTGAAATATCAAGCCATCGAAGCAGTCGGTATTTATGTACCCGGTGGCAGTGCTCCACTGCCATCGTCGGTTATTATGCAAGGTGTATTAGCACAGTTAAGCGGCGCTAAAACCGTTGTACTAGCTACGCCGGTACAAGGTGATAAAGCAATTAACCCTGCTATTTTATATGCAGCTAAGTTATGTGGCATTACTACTTTGATAGAAAGTGGTGGCGCAGGCGCAATTGCAGCAATGGCTTATGGCACCGAATCGGTTCCTAAAGTAAACAAAATTTTTGGCCCAGGTAATAGCTTCGTAACAATGGCTAAACAGCTCGTTGCGCAAACTATCCCAGGTATGGCAATTGATATGCCAGCAGGTCCTTCTGAAGTATTAGTTATTGCAGATGAACGTGCAAACCCAGAATTTATAGCCGCCGATTTACTCTCACAAGCAGAGCACGGCGCAGACTCGCAAGTTATTTTATTATGTAACAGCGAAAGTATTATAGAACAAACTCAGCAGGCACTTACACGCCAGTTAGCTAATTTGAGCCGCAAAGAAACAGCCGAGCAAGCGCTCGCTAATTCTTCACTTATTTTGGTTGATTCTGTTGAGCAAGCATTTGATGTATCGGCGCAATACGGCCCAGAGCATTTAATTTTACAACTAGGCGATGCAACACCTTACCTAGATAAAGTTAAAAATGCAGGCTCAGTATTTGTAGGTGACTACACACCAGAATCTGCAGGCGATTACGCATCGGGTACTAACCACGTGTTACCAACATATGGTTACAGTGCAACTTACTCGAGTTTAAACTTGCTTGATTTTTTCCGTACATACACAGTGCAAACAATTACTAAAAGTGGTTTAACGCAGCTTTCAAAAGCAATTTTACCACTTGCAGATGCAGAAGGCCTTGATGCCCACGCTAATGCGGTTTCAATTCGTTTAGAGGCAATTAAAAATGAGCAATGAGAGCGCACAAGCGTCTAGCTTATTACCTAAGAATATTGCAGCCCTTGCTGCATACAGCTCTGCAAAAAGTGAAAAGCTAACCGGTACTACGTGGCTAAATGCTAACGAAAGCCCGTATGCTAAAAATCTTGAACTGAGTATTGAGGATTTAAATCGCTACCCCGACCCACAACCGCAACTGGTTATTGACAGGTACGCAGCTTATACAGATCTTGAAAGCGAAAATGTATTAATGACGCGCGGCGCAGATGAAGGCATTGAGCTTTTAGTGCGCACATACTGTGAGCCAGCTAAAGATAGTATTGCGCTATTTTTACCAACTTACGGTATGTACAAAGTTACCGCCGATACACACAACGTTAGTATTAACGCGCTTACACAAGAATTATTATTAAGTGGCAGTGTTGATGAAATAGTTGCAGCTGTTGGCAGCTCAAAGCTGGTATTTATTTGTAACCCAAATAATCCAACTGGCAGCTTAACGCCACTTGATAAAGTAAAAGCGATTGCAACAGCACTTGCAGGTAAAGCATTAGTTATTGTTGATGAAGCCTATATAGAGTTTTGCCCAGAGCAAAGCGCGACTAAACTTATTAATGAGTTTAGTAATGTAGTGGTTTTGCGTACGCTTTCTAAAGCCTTTGCGCTAGCAGGGCTCAGAACAGGCTTTACGCTTGCACAAGTGAGCGTACTAGCGCCAATTCGTAAAGTCATTGCGCCGTATCCGGTATCAGGTGTTGTAGCAAGTATTGCAGCGCAAGCAATTGCACCCGATGCAATTACATCAATGCGCCGCCAAGTTACTATTCTAAATAGCTTAAAAGCTAAGTTGGTAGATTGGCTAAACGCCTCCCCTGCTGCATTAAAAATTCTCACTGGTGAAGGTAACTTTGTTACTTTAAAATTAGCCGACAAAAACTACTTTAAAATTGCACTTGAGCAAGGTTTGGTTATGCGCGCTTTTACACTATACGGTGAAGACGACTGGCTACGAATTTCAATTGGCAGTGAACAAGAACTTGAACAAGTAAAAATTTGGTTAGATGGCTTACAAACGCCGGCTACCGCAGCATCTTTAGCAGGAAACGAAGTATCATGAGTAACCCCTATTTATTTATAGACCGCGACGGCACTATTATTGAAGAGCCAATTACCGACAAACAGGTAGATAGCCTTGAAAAGCTAGCATTTTTACCTGGTGTTATTCCTGCGTTATTACAATTACAAGCCTCAGGTTACCGTTTAGTAATGGTGTCTAACCAAGATGGTTTAGGCACAGATAGCTTTCCTACTGCTGATTTTGACATAGCACAAGACAAAATGATGGACATAATGCAAAGCCAAGGCATTAGCTTTGACGAAGTATTAATTTGCCCACACTTTGATGAGCAAAACTGTGATTGCCGTAAACCTAAAACGGGCTTACTTACCGAGCTTATGCGCTCTGGCAAAGTAGACTTAGCGCGCTCTTTTGTTATTGGCGATCGCCAGACCGATATTGGCCTTGCTCAAAACTTATGTTGTGAAGGTATTTTATACGACGGCGATTGGAGTGCGATAGTGACAAAATTGACTACCGCAAACCGCGAAGGTCGTGTTACACGCAACACTAAAGAAACCCAAATTGATGTAGCCATAAACTTAGATCAAACTAAAAATGGCAGCATAGACACCGGACTTGGCTTTTTTGATCACATGCTAGATCAAATTCGCACCCACGCAAACATTGGTTTAAACATTAAAGCCAAAGGCGATTTACACATAGATGAGCACCACCTTGTTGAAGACATTGGTATTGCTCTTGGTGTTGCACTTAAACAAGCGCTTGGCACCAAATCTCAAATTGCACGCTATGGTTTTGCGCTTCCTATGGACGAGTGTAAAGCCGAAGCACAAATTGATTTATCGGGCCGTGCATCATTTGTATTAAACGCTAACTTTAGTCGCGAAAAAGCTGGCGATTTAGACGTACAAATGGTTGAGCACTTTTTCAAAAGCTTAAGTGATAACGCCGCTATTAGCCTTATTTTATCGGTAAGCGACGGTAACTGTCATCACCAAGTAGAAGGCTTATTTAAAGCGTTTTCACGTGCTCTTCGTATGGCCGTAGCACAAGACACGACCCAACAAACAGCCAGCTCTAAGGGATGTTTATGATTGCCATAATTAATACCGGTTGTGCCAATATTAATTCCGTACGCTTTGCGTTTGAACGCTTAGGCCAAACGCCAACAGTAATAACATCACCAGAGCAATTAGCGGGTTTTGAGCGCGCTATATTGCCAGGTGTAGGCCATGCATCGGTTGCTATGAAACGCCTAGTCGATAACGGTTGGCAACAAGCTATAAATGAATACCAGCGCCCGCTTATGGGTATTTGTTTAGGTATGCAGTTACTGTGCGAAAGCACCGAAGAAGGTAACGTACAGTGCCTAGGTAAAATACCAGGACAAGTAAAAGCGCTTGATGTAGGCAATTTAACGTCGCCGCATATGGGTTGGAACAACTTAAGCGTTAACAAAGAGCATGCATTAACTAAAGGGCTAACGCTTGATGAGCAAGTGTATTTTGTTCACAGCTTTGCGCACACCGTAAACGACGCCACACTAGTGAGCGGCGAATATGGTCAAACCTTTTCAGCCATTGTTGCTAAAGACAACTACGCAGGCATGCAATTTCACCCAGAGCGCAGCGCAAAAGTTGGCGCACGTTTATTACAAAATTTTGTTGATTGGCAATTGTAAGCTGCCCATTAACTAACAAAAAAGAGATTATTTGTGATTATTCCAGCATTAGACGTATTACAAAATCAAATTGTGCGCTTGTACCAAGGTAAATACGACACAGCACAGTTTTACCCTTTCGAACTTGGCGCGCGTTTAAAAGAATACGCCGACAGTGGCGCAGGTAAACTACATCTTGTGGATTTAGAAGGTGCACGCGATCCAAGTAAAAAACAGTGGAAACATATTCAAGCTGCAACCAAAGCACTTAACGTACCGTACCAAGTGGGCGGCGGTATTCGCTCAGAGCAAGATGTAAGTGATTGGCTAAAAGCCGGTGCAAACCAAGTTGTTATTGGTTCAATGGCAGTAGAAAAACGCGAACAAGTAAAAGCCTGGATTGAGCAATTTGGCGCAGAGCATTTTGTAATTGCTCTTGATGTAAATAAAACAGCCACGGGCTGGGCACCAGCAACGCACGGTTGGTTAAGTGAATCTGAATTTGGTTTACTTGAGCTGGTAGATTTTTATGTAAGCTTAGGTGTTATTGATTTTTTATGCACGGACATCAGTAAAGATGGCACCATGACGGGTCCATCGTTTGAGCTTTACGAAGATTTAACTCGCCATAACAGCACAATTAAAGTGCAAGCCTCAGGTGGCGTAAGCTCACTAGATGACATTAAAAAGCTTAAAGAGCTTGGTGTGGGCGGCGTTATTTTAGGTAAATCATTGCTTGATGGCGCATTTAGCGTTGAGGAGGCACTGGCATGTTATCAAAACGCATAATCCCGTGTTTAGACGTTAAAGACGGTCAAGTAGTTAAAGGCGTAAAGTTTAAAGGCCATGAAATAGTTGGCGATATTTTAACAATGGCTAAAGCCTACAGCGAAGCTGGCGCCGATGAACTGGTTTTTTACGAAATCAGTGCAAGCGTTGAAAAACGCCTACTTGATGTAAACTGGGTAGAGAGCATTGCACGTAATATCGATATTCCATTTTGTGTAGCGGGCGGTATTAAATCAGTGGCTGATGCAGCGCGGGTACTTGAGCGCGGCGCAGACAAAATAAGCATTAACAGCCCTGCTATTGCGCGTCCTGAACTTATTAAAGAATTACACGATGAGTTTGGTAAGCAATGTGTTGTAGTCGGCATTGACAGCTTTTTTGATGAAATTACCGGCGAGTATTTAGTTTACCAATTAACCGGCGATCCTAATGCATCAAGCCGTACGCGCTATAAAACACAAGAATGGGTTAAACGCGTACAAGACCTAGGCGCAGGCGAAATTGTATTAAACTGTATGAACCAAGATGGCGTTCGTAACGGTTACGACAACGAGCAACTAAGTAAAATTCGCGAGCTGTGTGACATTCCTTTAATCGCCTCTGGCGGTGCGGGTAGTATGCAAGATTTTGTTGATGTATTTAAACAAAGCAAAGTAGATGGTGCATTAGCTGCCAGCGTTTTTCATAAAAATGTGATTAACATTGGCGAACTAAAAAAATTTTTAACAGATAACCAAGTGGCAGCAAGATTATGCAAGTAACACAACAAAACCAAGCTCAGGTCGATTTCGCTAAAAGTGATATGATCCCTGCGATTATTCAAGATGCCCGCTCTGGTGTTATTTTAATGCAAGGCTTTATGAACAGCGAAGCACTCGCTGTTACGCTTGATACCAATAAGGTAACGTTTTACTCGCGTTCAAAATCGCGTTTATGGACTAAAGGCGAGTCATCAGAAAACTACTTAAACGTAGTATCTGTGCATACAGATTGTGACTACGATTCAATTTTAGTACTTGCCAACCCAGAAGGCCCAACGTGTCACTTAGGTACACAAAGCTGTTTTGGTGATGAAGCAAAACCAAGTTTAAGCTTTTTAGCACAGTTAGAAGATGTGATTGTTGCGCGTAAAAATGACGACCCTGAAAAAAGCTACACAGCGTCATTATTTGCAAAAGACTTAAGCCGTAGTTGTCAAAAAGTAGGTGAAGAAGGCGTAGAAGTTGCCCTTGCCGCTATGAAACACGATAACGATGAGCTAACAAACGAATCTGCTGATTTAATTTATCACCTGACTGTATTACTACAACGCCAAGGCTTAGCCCTTGAAGATGTAGTTAAATGCTTGCAAGGTCGCCATAAATAGCATTAGTTGTGACTAACAAAGAGGCTCATATTTATATGGGCCTTTTTATTTTTACAGTAAATCACGTGTGATATAGTGCGTGGCTAAATTACTCGGTTACTGTGAACTATGAAAAACTATATTATTCCTTCTATTGTCGCGTTTATTTTAGCGGGCTGTACCAGCAAAACTAATCAGACTACAACTACAGCAACCACTACTACAACGAATCAGTCTGTAAAAACCACAGTAACACCCGATGAATGCAGCACCATAAATAACCTAATAAATGGTTATGAGTCTGGTTTTAATTCAATCAAAACAGATAAAGTAAATAACCAGTTTACTAATCAATGGCGTACTAATACTCATATAATTGGAGCAAACTGTACAGTTACTTTAAATAAGTCAGAGCAAGCAAGCTACCAATGCCAAACACCTGTTAAAACACAAACGCAAACAATAAAGTCTCATCAAAAACTGGCTAAGCAATTGCGCCAATGCTTAACCAAAACAGGTTGGTTGGAAAGCCAAAAAGAAACAGCAAGTTCAATTTACAGCACCTTTGTACTTGATACTAAAACCCCTGTCATTACACTTGCTACCAATCAAGAAGGTAATGGGTTTTCTACTCGCTTTGAAATTGCTCCACCGTTAGGACTTTAATAATGCGCCAATTAAATCAAAACAAAAAACCATCTAAATTTAAAACTGATTGCCTAGGAATATGCGAAAGGCGCAGCGGTTACTGCACCGGGTGTGGGCGTACCAACGAAGAAATTTTTGATTGGATAATATTATCTGAAGATGAAAAAAAAGCGATTTTAGAAACACCACGAGCAGACGCTAACTCATAACAAATAAAGCCCCTAAATGTTAAAAGTAACAGTTAATTGATTAACTAAAAACTTTTAACTTGTTGTGGCTATTCATTTTAGTTGCGCTAATACAGCTTTCGACTACTTGCTCAAATGAGTTATTAATATCTATATTTATAACATTGGGCTCATCTTCTTTTGGAACTTCTAGCGCTTCAAATTGGCTTTTGAGTAAATCAACAGGCATAAAATGCCCTTTTCTGTCCTGCATACGGCTTTTAACCAGCTCAAAATCACCAAAAAGATGTAAAAAGGTAATGCCTGTATTTCCATCACATATTTGTTCTCGGTATTTCTTTTTTAATGCTGAGCAGACTATTACCGCGACTTCATTTTTCTTTTCAATGCTAAATGCAGCATCACGTATTCTTTCGAGCCAAGGCACACGATCAGCATCATTTAAAGGCTGCCCAGATGACATCTTTAATATATTAGCCTTGGGATGTAAGTCGTCTCCGTCGATAAATTTAGCGTCAATGCGCTTTGCTAATGCATCACCCACACTTGACTTTCCTGTGCTTGAAACCCCCATTACAATATAAATACGACCTACATTTGTGTTACTCATGTATTTACCCTCGCCTTAATTTAATAATTAATTATTTTCAATGTATATATTATATTGAGTTACGGGTAACATGTTACGCGTAACAAATACGAAAGTGAAGTTAAACACACACTAAACATCATAATTCACACTGAATATAAGTAGGGAAAAATGTCAGATTTATCATTAATACTAACAGCGGTAGGCTCCATATTTTTATTGCTTTTTTTAGTAATGAAAGTACGACTACATGCTGTCGTCTCTTTGATCCTTGTTTCTATGATTGCAGGATTATTCTCAGGAATGAGCCCAGAAATAATTGCCGCTACAATTCAAAAAGGAATGGCCGGAACACTAGGCTTTGTAGCGGTAGTGGTCGCTTTAGGCGCCATGTTTGGCAAAGTAATGGAAGAAACCGGCGCGCTGGATCGCATTGCCCACACACTTTTACACCGTTTTGGAGAAAAAAACGCTAATTGGGCGCTTACCTTTACGGGCTTTATTTGTGCCCTCCCCCTCTTTTTTGATGTAGCCGTTGTACTTTTAATCGGTATTGTTTTTGCTGTGGTACGAAAAGGCGGTGGCAGCGTTGTTAAAATTGGTATTGGGCTACTTGCGGGAATAGCATCTTGTCAGGCGTTTCTTATTCCTGCGCCAGGGCCGATTTTGGTTGCCTCTCAATTAGGCGCTGACTATGGTTATATGATTTTATTTGGCCTTATTGCTGCCATACCGGCAATGATTATAGGAGGTCCAATTTGGGGCTCTATTATTTCTAAATCTATTCATGTAGAACTCCCACAGCACGAACAAATCGACGATAACCAAAGAGTTGGTAAAGGGACGCCTAGTTTTGGATTAGCATTAGGTTTAATTGCTCTGCCGTTAATTATGATTAGTTTAAATACTATTGGTAGCCGCTTTGTTGAAAAAGACTCTGATTTATATAATTGGTTAGCCTTTATAGGTCATCCATTTACAGCAATTTTAGTTGCCTGCCTAATGGCATTTTATTTGCTCGGCGCAAGGCGCGGTGTCCCGAATGCCAGAATCATGGAAATTTGTGGTAGTGCCTTACAACCTGCAGGAATTATTATTCTTGTCACTGGTGCCGGTGGGGTATTTAAACAAGTATTAGTTGATTCAGGAGTAGGTACTGCACTAGGTAATTACTTAGCTGGCTCAGGCTTACCGATTGTAATACTCGCTTTTGTATTATCAGCCGCTGTGCGGGTTATTCAAGGCTCTGCGACAGTAGCTATGCTTACAGCGTGTGGCTTAATTATTCCAATGCTTCAGCCTTTAGGCCTTGATGGAGCGCAGCTTGCCGCTGTCACTATCGCTATTGGTGGGGGCTCTATTGTGCTCTCCCATGTAAACGACTCAGGATTTTGGTTAGCGAGTCGCTATCTCGGTTTGAGCGAAATGCAAACTCTTAAAACGTGGACGGTAATGGAAACTATTATTGGTACTGTTGGCGCACTTGTCGCTATGATTATTTCTCTGTTTTTGTAAAATTACAGTATGTAGAGTTATCATCACACATATAAAAATTACCTGAGCCTTTTGTTATTTAGGCTCAGGTAATTAGGCACAGGTAATTAGGCTCATATAATTAGAGTATTTAAACACTTTCACCTAGATGAACTATATAACCAGTATCAATTACTTGCTTATAATTAATCCTAGCATCCAAATCTGAATTAATCCGGCTCAACAACTCTCTTCCCGCAACATTACCTATCTGATAACGAGGGGTGATCACACTTGCTAATTGAGGCACCATTGCTTGGCCAATATCATGGCCATGAAAACCCACAACCCCCATTTGGCTAGGCACTAAAATGTTGTTTCGCTGGCATTCAAAAATAGCCCCAATTGCTAAATCATCATTAGTACAAAACAAACAGTCAGTATTTGGGTAGTCAGTACGCGCTTTTTGTAAAAGTTCAGCACCTAAACTATAAGATGAAGCTTGATCAGTCATCACACTTTTAGGCGTAAAACCTTTAGCTAACATAGCATCTGAATAACCTTGAAATTTTAGGCGTGTTCGTACATCGAGCCTTGCACCTATATAAACAATATTGCGATAGCCTTTATTTAAAAGTGCCGTCGTCATATCAAAAGCTGCTTTAACGTTATCAAAACCAATCGCTTGCTGCATTGGAGAGTGATGAGTATCCATTATTTCAATCACAGGTACGCCTGACGTTTCAATCATTTTTAGCGTTCTGTCTGTGTGTGTGGTTTCTGATAAAATTAAACCATCAACGTGATACGACAATAGATACTCAACCCGTTTTTCTTCAATTTCAGGGTTGTAACCATAATGGGCTAACATTGTTTGATATCCTGCAGGCCCTGTTACGTCTTCAATACCTTTTATAACTTGAGCAAATACGTGGTTCGTTAACGATGGGACTAGTACACCAATAGAGTAGCTTTTAGCATTAGAGAGTAAATCAGGGGCTTTATTTGCAATGTAACCTAGCGTATCAATAGCTGCACTAATTTTAGTGCGAGTAGACTCTGATACTTTTTCGGGATTACGTAAATAACGACTCACCGTCATTTTGGTTACACCAACCGCATCGGCAATATCTTGAAGAGAAGAACGTTTGTTTTTTTTCATCACACACAATTAAATAAAATGTTACTTGTAACATACCAACTATTGTGAAAAATCACTACTTTTAGCCATTTTTATTTAAGTTATCACTAAGCGATTACCCAAGAGATTTAAATAACCTAGACCTATTTTAATGAATAAATCTGTATTTGTACCAATAACATTAAACAGAGGCTCAGATACTCCGAGCCTCATCGTAATTGAAAACTTATAGCAATCTCAACAATTGCGAACCAGGTAGGCCGCTTTGTGGTAATAACGCGGGGGTAACTGCAAATGCTTCTGGGATTTTACTTTTGATTTCATCCATCTTTTTACGGTTATTTTGTTTATCATAAACATAATATTTAAGGATATTTCCGTATACATCGTCTTTTGCATCAACCTTCTCTAGGGTTTTTAACGCTTTATCGTAATCATCAAGGTAAATGTATGCCAGTGCTAAGTTATCAGCAGAGCCAACATGTAGTTTCCCTTCAAGCTGTTTTGATAAATCTTCAAGCTCTGCAACAGCAAGCTCATAACGCCCTAGTTGTATATACGCGGTTGCTAGTGAATTTTTTAAAAAGTAAGGCGGGTTACTACCAGGCTCATACCATTTTTCGTAAGCACTCAGTATATCTTCATATTGCTCAAGTTTAGAGTAAACGTGATCTAGCAGCCTAAAGCTTTGTAGTTTAATTTCAGCTTCTTCAAAACCAGCAAGTTTATCTCTATTTAAGTGCCATTGTTGTATGCCTTGCGCAGCTTGGTTTAACAGTTCAGGGGTATCACTTTTTGCCCCAGCAGCACTTTTTAGAAGCTGTGCAAGTTGTTGTTTATATTCTTCACTTTTAACAGGAGCCTGAGACGTATTATTACTTGGATGCTTGTTATCTGAACTACCATCTACAATTTGCGCTGCAGCTAAAGCACTAAAAGACATTGCCGCCGCAACCATAACCAAATATTTACTTTTCATTGTTTTTTCCTTGTTTAACATTTTGATCCTCTGAATATTAAAACTCTTAGAATGAGCAATATTCAAAAGTGGGGGGGTAAAAAAGTTAGGCGAGCTTTTAGCACTTTGCTCTTGTAGCAATAAACTGGCTAAATCCAATTGGTATTTACCTTTTAGCTTTTGCATACACAACTCATCACAGCTAAGTTCGAGTTGCTCTTTTGCTAAACCAGTTAACTTTAAGCAAATAGGATTCCACCAAAAAACGCTTTCTATAAAACAAATAAGCCACGTCCAATAAATATCACCTTGTTGTAAATGAGTTACCTCGTGTTGAATGACTGAATCTAATTCTTCACGATTTACCATCGTCGACTCTAGCCAAATAACAGGCTTTATTAACCCGGTAGCAAAAGCAGGCTCTGTATGGGTTGTTAGTCTAATTGGATACTGATTGTTAATGTGTTTAAGTTCAGGACTTGGATTTGAGTTAATGTATAAGTTTTTTATAAGCTTTACATAAAGGCTCATGCGTAATGAAAACAATCCAAAACCAGCTAAAACTAAAACCATAAAAACATTACTAAGTGATGGCAATAAGTCCCATATACTCATATCGCTTTTTAATTCGTCCTTAGTTGCTACTTGTTCAGCATTTGGTATTAATGCTTTAACATCGGGAATCAATTGCCCCACGTTGAATGTGTAACGATTTGCCCCTTCAAATAAGGATAACTGGGAAAAATATTGCCAAGGGACAAACCAACATACCAAGGCAGTCATTAAAATGTAAAAGTTTAATCGTGCTGGGGCATTTTTTAGCCCTTTTACTGTAAGCAAAATACATAAGCTAATAAGTGTGCAAGTTAGTAAATAATCCGTCATTACCCTCTCCTTTAATCTAACTTCTTATTTTTTAAAAGCGTTTGTAAATATTCTATATCTTCATCATTTAGCTTTTCTTCTTTAATAAAGTGGGCAATTAAACTACGAGAATTACCTTTAAAAAATCGTTGCATAAAACTAGGCATAGCTTGCCCCGATAATGTGTCTTGAGTCACGATTGTTCTAAAAACAATAGCTCGACCTTCATGTCCACAGCGCTCAATCGCCCCTTTGTGTTCTAACCTATCTACGATAGTTTTAACTGTTGTATAGGCTACTTTTTTATCTTTTTGCTTATCAGCTAAAAGCACTTTATGTAGTTGACTCGCGGTACAGGGTTCTTCCTGCCAGAGCAGCTGCATAATATCCATTTCAAAATCACTAAGTTTCATTGTCGCTCCTATTACTACACTTGTAGTGGTACTGTTACAAATGTAGTAGTAACTAATCTTAGTGTCAATACAAAATTGACATGTGAATGAAAAACAAACGATAGAAATATAAAAGTCTTAGGGAGGTTTTATAAAAAAGGTATATAAAATAAGGGTGTATACTTGTTAATTGGTTTTAGAAAAACATAAAAAACGATAGTTTATTTTCAACTAACGCTTTTTATGCTTTAAAGTTTTTTATGAAAGGTAGTGAGGTAACTATGCTTTATCGAGCGCTTGGCTTACATCGGCAATTATGTCTGCAATGTTTTCAATACCAACCGACAAACGAATTAAATCGCGGCTTACGCCCGCATTAGCAAGCTCTTGATCATTTAATTGGCGGTGTGTAGTTGACGCAGGATGGCACGCAAGCGACTTGGCATCGCCAATATTAACTAAGCGTAAAATCATGTTTAGCGCATCAATAAAACGAGTACCCGCTTCTAGGCCACCAGCAATACCAAAGCTTAAAATACCCGATGCTTTACCACTGGTAATTTTTTGGCTCATTTCGTTATACGGGCTTGATTTAAGCCCTGCGTAATTAACCCAAAGCACTTTTGGATGATTTTCTAAATACTCAGCTAGCTGCTGTGCATTCTCGCAGTGGCGATCCATTCTTAAGCCTAAGGTTTCAAGGCCAATTAAAATGTCAGATGCGTTTTTAGGCGCAAGCGCTGCGCCAGTATTTCTAAGTGGCACTACTCTACAACGTCCAATAAATGCAGCTTCAGCAAAAGCTTCGGTATACACCACATTGTGATACGACGAATCGGGCTCGTTCATCATTGCAAAGCGCGTGGCATTCGCTTTCCAATCAAATTTACCTGAGTCGACAATCATGCCGCCAATAGCAGTACCGTGCCCGTTTATATACTTTGTAAGTGAGTGAACCACTATATCGGCGCCCAGCTCAAATGGGCGGCATAAATACGGCGTAGCCACGGTATTATCAACAATAAGCGGCACACCTTTGCTGTGTGCAATACGTGCTAAACGTTCAATATCAACAATATTACCTGCAGGATTACCAATAGATTCACAAAAAACAGCGCGGGTGTTGTCGTCAATTGCATTCTCGAACGCGGTAAAGTCATCGGCTTTAATCATACGTGCTTCAATACCTTGGCGTGGTAATGTATGGGCAAATAAATTATACGTGCCGCCATATACTTGGCTGGTGCTGACAATGTTAGTACCTACCTCGCACAAACATTGAATAGCATACGTAATAGCAGCCATCCCAGAGGCAACAGCCAGCCCACCAATGCCCCCTTCCATCGCGGCAATACGTTGTTCAAGTACGGCATTGGTTGGGTTCATTATGCGGGTGTAAATATTTCCAGGTACTTTTAAATCGAATAAATCAGCGCCATGCTGCGTGTTGTCAAATGTATAAGAAGAAGTGTGATAAATAGGCACGGCTGCCGATTTGGTCGTAGGCTCAGATTCGTAACCGTGGTGCAGTGCTAATGACTCTAATTTCATAATTATTTCCTTGAATTAATTTACCACTAACCTAGCACTTCTTGGTTATAAAATGTACATGAAATATATTTAAGGGTGTTAAGGTGATTTGATTTAAGTTAAGGCGGATAAGAGCGAACAGCGGTCATTGGAAAAGTTAAATTTATTCTAGTGCTTTGAGTAGAAATCTAATTTTGTCCAATAACATTATTAAACGCCGTTTTGGTGTGTTATAAGCTGTTAGTAAGACACGAATA
>NZ_JACJEN010000001.1:0-794 GCF_014164075.1 Pseudoalteromonas sp. SG45-3
AAAGACTTAAAAAATATTATCAGATATTTTCCAAATTCAGTTAATGCGTAGATATACGAATTAACGCCCAAATTTGCTTGGTGACAATAGCGTTTTGGACCCACCTGACTCCATGCCGAACTCAGTAGTGAAACGAAACAGCGCCGATGATAGTGTAGCATTTGCTATGTGAAAGTAGGACATTACCAGGCTTCAAATTCAGTCGAAGGACTTTAACCTTAATAATTAAAATAAGAAAATTGAAAAGAATTTTCTTGGTGACAATAGCGTTTTGGACCCACCTGATCCCATGCCGAACTCAGTAGTGAAACGAAACAGCGCCGATGATAGTGTAGCATTTGCTATGTGAAAGTAGGACATTACCAGGATTTAATTAAGAGAAACCCGTTACAGTAATGTGACGGGTTTTTTGCTTTTTGGAATTTTGTAAATAGTCCATGCCGAACTCAGTGGCGAAATAAAGTAGTTCTAAAGCGAGCCCCGCAGAAGGACGCCCCGACACAAAGATAGTGTAGCATTTGCTATGTGCCTCTCCACCGCTGTGGCACTACGACATTACCAATATTTAATTAAGAGAAACCCGTTACAGTAATGTGACGGGTTTTTTGCTTTCTGAAATTTTGTAAATAGTCCATGCCGAACTCAGTGGCGAAATAAAATAGTTCTAAGGCGAGCCCCGCAGAAGGACGCCCCGACACAAAGATAGTGTAGCATTTGCTATGTGCCTCTCCACCGCTGTGGCACTACGACATTACCAATATTTAATTAAGAGAAACCCGTTACAGTAATGTGAC